>JAGBWB010000129.1 GCA_017629975.1 Lentisphaeria bacterium | reverse complement strand
TGTTTTAGAAATACAGTTCTGTTGTGCAGTAGTCACAAGAAGTTCGATCAAGGTGAAAACTCTTTCTGAGGCAGTCCTGTTTTCTTTCAATTTTTTCATGATTGCAAAAGTCCCTCTGTTATAACGTCAATATGACACAAACACTTTAATATACTTCTGCATTTCTCTTTTTTCAAGAGTGTTTCTGTGTATCAGAAGTGCCGCGGAGGGAAATATTTTTCAAGTTTTCCTTGAAAAAAAACTCTTTGAGTGGTACAGTAAGCACATGACAATACCTTTATTATTTATTTGGAGCCATCATGCTTAAGATCATTCTTCCAGTCAAACAGGTCCCGGAACCGGGAGCAGTCAGGATAGATGAATCCACCGGCACCGTCATCCGCAAGGGGACGGAGTCGGTCATCAATCCCCTTGACCTCCACGCCGTGGAAACCGCCCTGCGCCTTAAAGAATCCTGCGGCGCACATATTACAGTTATTTCCATGGGTCCGCCCGCGGCGGAAAAGGTGCTGCGTGAAGTCCTTGCACTGGGCGCCGACCGGGGTGTGCTGGTCAGCGACCGCGCCTACGGCGGTTCCGACACCTGGAGCACCGGATTCATCCTCAGCGAAGCCATCCGCAAGGCGGTTCCTGACTTTGACCTGATCATCTGCGGTGAACGCGCCACCGACGGCGACACCGGCCAGGTGGGGTGCGAAATGGGCGCCGCCCTGGGACTCCCTGTCATCACCTGGGTGGAAAAGGTCAGCTGTGAAGAAAAAACGCTCCGCCTGACCCGCACCACGGATCAGGGCAGCGAAGAGCTGCTTGCGAAACTCCCCGCCCTCATCGCCGTCACCAAAGCTGCGGGAACGCCCCGGCTCCCCCTTCTTTCAGGCAAGATCGCCGCACGCAAGGCGGAAATCGAAGTTCTTACCCAAAAGGAACTTGCTCTTGATCCTCTCTGCTGCGGACTCAAAGGCTCCCCCACCAGAGTCGTTAAAATATTCCACCCCAAACTTGCCCGCAACGGCGTTCAGGTCAAGGGCAGCACCCGGGAAAATGCGGAACTTCTTGCCCGCTTTCTTGAAGAAAGAGAGGTGATCTTATGACAAAACAGAGCGTCTGGACCCTTGCCGAACTGGATCACAAAGGACAGCTTGACCCCGTTTCCTTTGAAATGACCGCAAGAGCGCAGAATCTTGATGCCGCGATCCATGTGCTGCTCTTTGCTCCGGAAGGCGTCAGTGATGAAACCCTTGCCCCCCTCTTCCACCATGGAGCAGATGAAGTGCTTCTCCTTGAGAATGACGCTTTCACCTTTTTCCAGGCCGACGTGTGGGGCAGACTCTTTGCCGACGTTGCCCGCAAAGAAAATATGAATGTCTTCCTCGCCCCTGCGGATACTCTGGGCAGAACGCTTCTGCCTTACGCCGCCATGCTGCTCCATACGGGACTGACCGCCGACTGCACCGCCCTTGCCCTTGACAGTGAAACAGGGATCCTTGATCAGACCCGTCCGGCGGTGGGGGGCGACATCATGGCGACGATCCGCTGTGAAGCGCACCGTCCTCAGATGGCGACCATCCGTCCCCGTTCCACAGCGGTTCCCGCTCCCGATATGAGCCGCACAGGGAAGATCCGGCGTTGCCGTGTCACCCTTGACGGAAAGGCTTTGCAGACTCAGCTGGTGAGTTTCACCCCCGCTCCCGCAGAGCTTTCCCTTGCCGCCGCCGACAAGGTGGTGGTGGTGGGACGCGGCATCAAACGCCCCGAAAATATCCCTGCCATCAAGGAGTTTGCCGACTCCATCGGTGCCGCGTTGGGCGCCACCCGTGAAGCAGTTGACCGCAACTGGCTGCCTTACAGCTGCCAGATCGGACTTTCCGGACGCACCATCGCCCCCAAACTCTACATCGGACTGGGTGTTTCAGGTGCCATCCAGCACCTTATCGGCATGAGGACCGCTGAAACCATCGTGGCTGTCAACAAAGATCCCGACGCCCCCATCTTCAAGGTGGCGGACTTCGGCATCGCAGGGGACTGCATGGAGCTGCTCCCCCATTTGAAATCCATTCTCTCAGGCAAAGGAGGTGTCAGATGAGCACCTATAATCCCGTCACCCCCGCCATTGCGGAGGAACTCAAAACCATCGTGGGCGAAAAGAATGTGATCTTCAACGATCAGGAACACCTTTTCCCCTTTTCACATGACGAGATCCCCGGCACCCGCTACCGTACCATGCCCGAAGCGGTGGTCTTTCCTGAGAGCGCGGAGGAGGTGAGTAAGATCATCCGCCTTGCCAACAGAGAGCTGATCCCCCTGACGCCCCGGGGGGCAGGTTCCGGACTTTCAGGGGGAGCTGTCCCCATTTACGGCGGCATCGTCATCGCAAGCTCCCGGATGAACCGCATCCTTGAGTTTGACGCGGAAAATCTGATGATCACCGTTGAACCCGGCGTCATCGCCAACGACATCAACGAACATATCAAGGAATCCGGACTCTTTTACGCCGGATATCCCATGAGCATGGAAAGCTGTTTCATCGGCGGCAACATCGGCGAAAATGCCGGCGGCGGCAAGGCTGTGAAATACGGCGTCACCTCCCGGTATGTGCTGGGTCTTGAAGTGGTGCTGCCCAACGGCGATATCGTTGAAGTGGGGGGAAAACTCCTGAAAGATGTGACAGGGTACAACATGGTTCCTCTCTTTTCCGGTTCCGAGGGAACTCTGGGGTTTGTGACAAAAATCATCCTCAAACTGATTCCCCGTCCCAAGGAGCAGGTGGATCTGCTCTGCCTCTTTGAAAAACCGGAACAGGCGGTTCAAGCCGTCCCTGAGATCCTGACCAAATCAGGGGTGCTGCCCACCTCCCTTGAGTACATGGATAAAGTGGCAGTCCAAAAGGCTTGTGAATATCTTCACGAAGAGCTGCCCTATGAAAAGTGCGGCGCCATGCTCATCGTCACCCTTGACGGCGACGATATGGAAGAGCTGATCGCCGAATATGAAAGGGTGGGTAAATTCTGCGAAGAGTGCGGCGCAACTGAAATCTATGTGGCGGACAACAAGGTGAACTCCGAGCGCATCTGGAAGATCCGCCGGGCAGTGCCTGAAGCCTTTTCACTGGCAAGTCCTCTGCAAAGCGGCGAAGATGTGGTGGTTCCCCCCAACGCCATTGCCAAAGTCGCAGCACAGTGCAAAATCATCGCTGAGAAGTACGGCGTCTTCATTCCCTGCTACGGACACGCCGGCGACGGCAATCTCCACGCCCGGGTCACGCCTCCCAAATCATGGAGCGAAGAAAAGTGGTACGCCACGCTCCCTGAGATCCTCAAAGAACTCTACGCCGCCGTCAAAAAAGAGGGCGGACGCATTTCAGGGGAGCACGGCATCGGGCACAAACGCAAAAAGTATATGGAGTGCGTCGTTTCAAAAGAGTATCTCAACATGCTCCGCACCTTGAAACGCGCTTTTGATCCCAACAATATCATGAATCCGGGAAAAATCTTTGATCTGGAGTAATTTTTGAACTGAACGCTCAAGAGCAGTCCATGTCTGAAGTCACAGAAGAATTTCTTGAAAGGCGTCCTGAGATCACCACTTTCAAGGTCATAGAGTATGACAATGTTTACGCAAGTCATACCCACACTTCAGCTATCCATGAACTGCTCTATGTTCTTGACGGCAGAGTGACGCTCCATCTGGGGGAAAATCTGGAGTTCCGGGCAGGTCCGGGGGATTTTCTCCTCATCCCCGCCCGGACACCCCACCGGGATGAGTTCCAGCTGCTCCGGGGACTGCGTATACAGGCCCTCTTTTTCAAGTGGGATGCAGTTGAATATTTCAAGTACGTTGACTGCCGCACACTTTCGGCGCTCCCCTTTGATGTCCGCAGCGAGGTGCAGCGCCGCCTGGAATTCATGCGCGCCCGCTGGAACGGCAGTGAAAGGGGGAAACTGGATGCGTCGCTCCAGCTCCACAGTATATTGAGTCTCTTTTACTTCGCCGCCGGTGAAAGCACAAAACTGACTCTCCCCCCTCCTCCTCCGGGAAACGCCCCGGCGGCAGAGGTGATGCACCGGGTCAAACACTATCTGGACCAAAACTTCAGTTCTCAGGTGACACTCAAGGATGCGGCAGAGTTCGTCACCTTGAGTCCCTCTTATCTTTCACGGCTCTTTCACCATGAGTTCGGCATAAGTTTCAGCGCCTACCTGACGGCGCGGCGTCTGGAGTCGGCGCGTCATCTTCTTCAGACCACATCGCTCCAGATCGCCGAAGTCGCCGCCCGGTGCGGATTCAGCTCAAGCAGTTACTTCATCAGGGTTTACAGCGCCCATTACGGCGTGACTCCCAAAAAGCAGCCTCTTTTCCCTCCGTCTGAAAAAAAGTCTCCAAAAAAAGATAAATAACACTTGACTTTTTAAGATTACAAGTGTAATTTTTAAAGATTGAGGTAATTTCAAAAGTCATTCAAAAAATGGCAAAGATGTCATTCGCAAAGAGCTGTAAAGGGTAGTTTGAGGTTGCTACCTGCAAGGTAACAGCCGAAAACGCTCCCTTTATCAGATCGAAGCGAGGGCGCTTTGACAATTTTGAGGAGTTTTGAAATTGCCTCAGATTACAAGTGTAATTTCAAAGAGGAGAAATTGTGTTATGCCCCCCAAGTCCCCAGTTTCCGGAGCTCCGCGGCGCCGTCCGTGGAAACTTTTTGTACTTCCCGCCGCCGTGGGCGTGCCGGTGATCCTGATTTTGGCAGTGATCCTCTGCACAGCGGAGCCTGAAGCCCTCTCGCCGGAAGAGATCATCGCCAAAAAAGAGTGGAGCCGTCAGGAGCTGACCACTGCCCTTGCCCGTTCCATGGCGCCTGCCATGACGGGTCAGCAGCGCAAAGAGGTGATGAAACACCTTTCAAGAGAGCTGAGAAAATACCCCAAATCTGAGCGCGAAGCCATCCGGCGCGATGCAGTGGTCGCCACAGTGACCGTCTCTCTTGACCAGCTCCGCAAGATGCCCGAAGGGGAGCGCAGCAGCATCGTTGAAACCATGGAAAAACGCGCACGCCGCACCTACAACACACTTCAGAGCGACTCCAAAAAACGCAAGGAGTTTGAAAAAAATCTCCAAAGCGGCGAAATGGAGGCCTTTTCCAAAGAGGTGAACCGGGTCATCTTTTCTGAACTGACTCCTGAGGAAAAGGTCAAATTCGCCCCCATCACCAAACTCTGGATCAAAACCATGAAAAGCGTAGGTCACTGATGGAACATTTACATAACCATTGTTGTACGCCATTTTCCGGAGGCGGGGAATTGGTACGGAAGAGTACGGAAAAGTACGGAAGAGTACGGAGTTCTGCACCGCTCTGTCTCCTCCCCCAAAGCAATCAAAAAACACCTTATAATGCTTGCAAAGCAAGCGCTTCATGCACCAACGGTGCGCTTCATATTTGCCGAAGGCAAATGCTTCATACGGCGAAGCCGTGCTTCACTCAATCAGCGTTCACGCTGATTGAACTATTGGTCGTTATCGCTATTATCGCCATTCTGGCGGGGCTTCTGATGCCGGCGCTGGGGCGGGCGCGTGAAAATGCGCGGCGTTCAGAATGTCTTTCAAACCTGAAGCAGATCGGCAGCGGCATTGAGATGTATATTCAGGACAACCGGGATCATCTGCCTGTGTGCCGTTCATTCCCCGGAAAACCTGCGGCGGGCGAAGAGTCATTGCCGGGGATCACTGAGGCGCTCCAACCCTATCTGGGGGGTAAAAATATCTTCCGCTGCCCTGCCGACAAGCCCACAGCTGAAACAGGGGGAAAACCCCTTATTGACGCTTGGGGGAGCAGTTACCAGTGGATGAGCAGCCTTGACATCAACGGAAAAAAAGCAGTTGAAAAGGAGCTGCGTTCAGAAGTTTTCAAGCTGAAGCTGCCTCTTCTCACCGACGGATCCGCCTTTCACGGTCCCAAAGGGAAATCCACCTCTTACAACTGCCTTTACCTTTCATCCCGGGTTTCCACCGACGCCATGCAGGAGTTTGCCCCATGAGCATTGAATGCGTTTCACTCACCAAATGTTACGGTTCCAAAACCGCCCTTAAAGATGTGACTGTCACCATCCGCGAGGGGCGGATCACAGGTCTTGTGGGCCCCAACGGCGCCGGGAAAAGTACGCTCCTCAAGCTGATGACAGGACTTGTTTTCCCCACAGCCGGATATGTTTCCATTGATAATTACGATGTCCACACCCGCCACCGGGAGGCCATGAGCCGCCTGGGCGCCGTGGTGGAGTGGCCGGGCTTCTACCCCGACCTCACTGCCCGGCAGAATCTGGCGGTCTTCACCGGGGGACACGGCAAAGCCTACAAGGCAAAAGTTGATGAAATCACCCGTTTTCTCAACATCCACGATGTTCTTGACCGCAAGGCGGGAACCTTTTCCACAGGGATGAAGCAGCGTCTGGGCATTGCTCTTGCCATGCTGCCCGATTCAAAGTACATCATTCTTGACGAACCTGCCAACGGCCTTGATCCCGAGGGGATCGTTGAGATCCGGACCCTGATCAACCAATGCCGCACCCATGCGGGAGTCACAGTGCTGGTCAGCAGTCATCTGCTCAGCGAGATCCAGGCCATCTGCGACGATGTGGTGATGATCGTCAACGGTGAACTGCGGGCGGCGGGAAGTCTGAAAGATCTTCTGGGGGGCGGTCCTCTGTTGAAGATCGTTCCCCGGCAGATGGAGCCGACACTTGCCTTTTTGCGGAACGCCTTTGAAACAGGGGCGGAGTGGATCAAGTCCGCCCCCTCCACCGACGGAGAAAGTATCACCTTCTCCCCAGACGGAGCGGAAAATTCCCTTATTTGTGAAGAGCTGTGCCGGAAGGGACTTTTCTTTTCCCATCTGGCGCTTGAAGAGAGAAAACTTGAGGAGTTCTATATCAGCTCCTCACCCCGGGGAGGTGAAAAATGATCCGTAATTTCTGCCGTGATATATATCACGAACTCCTGAAGATGAGCTGCCAGAAAAAAAATTACATCGCCTTTGCCGGCTATCTGCTCTTTGTGGTGCTCTGTTGCATCGCCTTTGTCACCTCCACCGATGCCCTTTCCGCCATGCTGGGGAGTGTGGAAATGAACCGGGAAAATGCGGCACGCTATCTGGATGGATTCTTCTTTGCAAGAATACTCCTTGTGCCGACATTCATCATTCTGATGCCCCTTGTGATGGCGGCGCTGGGGGGGGACTGCATCGCAGGCGAAAGTCAGGAAAACTCCCTGAAACTTTACATGACCCGCCCCCGGTCACGGACAAGGCTCGTACTGACAAAGTTTGTTTCCATCTACATTTCCGGACTCTTTTACACTCTCTTTTTCGCCTGTGCGGGACTGCTGGTGGGGATCCTCTGTTTCGGGTTGGCTCCGGTGCAGATCCTCCTTGTGCCGGGGAGAGTCTTCGGCGCCGTCACAACGGTGATGGAAAATTCCGACGCCCTGATCCGGTACTTTTCCACAGCGCTGTACTTTTCCTTTTCCCTGATGACCCTCGGGAGTATTGCCCTCTTTCTTTCCACCATCTTCAACCGCATGAGCTCCGCCGCCATTGCGGTTCTGACCTTTTACTTTGTTTCCTATGTGGTTGCATCGCTGCCCATCAGTGTGAAACTGCGTCCCTACCTGGTGTCGGAGATCATGAACAACGCCTTTCTTTTCTGGCTGACTCCCTTTCCGCCGGGGAAACTCTGTGTCAATCTGGCAACTCTTGCCATTTATATCACAGCATTTCTGCTTGCTGCCGTCATATCATTCAACTTTAAGGATATCCGCTGATATGAAAGAAAAAATGAATATCTCAGACGCCGAACTTGAACTTCTGAAAGAGCTCTGGCAGGTTCCCGCCCTGACGGCGCGGCAGCTCACCGACCGCCTTCTTGACCGTACCGACTGGAGCGAACCCACCATCAAAACGCTGCTGCTGCGTCTGCTTCAGAAAAACGCCGTTTCCCGCACCCGGGAGGAGAAGGTCTTTGTCTACCGGGCACTGCTGGGACAGGAAGAGTACCGGTATCTTGCAGGCAGATCGCTTCTTGACCGTCTTTTCAACGGCATCACCGGGGATTTTCTCACCTGCCTTGTGAAAAATGAAAAGATGTCGGCAGAAGAGATCGAGTCCCTGAAAAAACTTCTTGACCAGGCGGCGGAAAAATGAGCTGGCTTATCGTACCTGTGACTGTGATCCTGCTCCGGGGCGCCTTTGCCGTACTGCTTCTTGCGGGCGCCGAATCCATCGGCGGCGACTGCCTGAGCGCCCGTGTCCGGCGGGCGTTGTGGATCATCTGCATCTTTCTCATGGTCATGCCCCAGTTTCCGCTGCCTTTTCAGTACTTTGCCATCGACCTGACCGCCTACCACGAACAGGTGCTCCATGCGGCAGAGGTGCTGCCCCGTGAGATCGCCCATCTTTTAGGGGATATGAAATTTGCAAAGACATTGCGGGATTACTCCTTTTCAATGACGGGACTTTCTTATCATAACTACCCCTACCTGCTGGGAATGATTTTAATGATCGTTCCGGCATTGTTTCTGCTGCTCGGCTCCTATCTGCGCTGCCGCAAGCGGACGGAAAAGTTTCAAGCTGTCCGGGATGAAAGGCTTCTGGGGATCTGGCATAAGATCCACCAAAACGCCCGCCGCCTGCCGGTGCTGCTGGATTCAGGGGGAGCGCCCCATCCCCCGGTGCTTTTCGGATTTTTCCGCCAGAAACTGCTGCTGCCTGTGGCGTATATGCAAACCCTGAGCGACAGTGAAGTGGAACTGCTGCTGACCCATGAGTATATCCATTACCGTTCCGGGGACGGCATCATCAACATCTTCACCCTCTGCCTCTGGCCCTTTTGCTGGTACAATCCCTTTTTTCTTGCGGCGCGGCGGCGGCTGAGGATCAACTGCGAACTTGCCTGCGACGCCGAAGTACTGAAAAAGTTCCCCCATAAAACCGCCGAATACGGCAGACTGCTCCTTGCCTTTGCCAATACGGAGCGCCCCCCGGAAGTGGCCATGGCGTTCCGTGAATACGCCGGTGAACTGCGGAGCCGGATCATTTACATGACCCAACTCCCGGCGCGGCGCAAAAGCAGTCTGGGGGCCATACTCTTTCTGGTGGTGCTTCTGGGGGCGCCCTTCTGTCTTTTTTCGACAGTGACCCATCAGGGGGAGAGTTTTTCCGCCGCAACGCTCCGGCTTGCCGCGGAAAAGCCTTTCCAATGGCATGTCACCTTCAAGGGAGCTCC
>JAGBWB010000128.1 GCA_017629975.1 Lentisphaeria bacterium | reverse complement strand
TTTCGGGTGTATATTATTAAGACATATTAAATTTTTTTTACAGAGAGTCAAAACAGGAGCTGTGTCAAAGTGGACAGTGTCGGAAATGTTATCAGTGCCAAAGTGCGTGTCCTTACCCGTGAGGGACTCCATGGCCGCCCAGCAAGTCAGATCGCTGCAATGCTTTCCAATCGGGAGGCAAACCTTACTTTGGTCAAAACAGAAGATCCCCAGGCCCGCGCCAATTGTGCCAGCGTGCTTGATATGCTGATCCTTGCTGCCGGCTTTGACACCGAGCTGCAAGTCCTTGCCGAAGGACCCGATGCCCGGGCGGCTCTTGATGAAGTGACGGAATTTTTCAACAACAAATTCGGTGAAGAAGAGTCTTGAGATATGGAGTTGTCTGAAAATATAACCAACAGTTTTCAGGGGATCGCAGTTTCTCCCGGAATCGGCATCGGCAGGGTAATGAAGATCGCCGGTCCCGGTAACGTGGCTCCCGAAAGAATCGATGTCCCTGATGCGGAACTTGCCGGGGAGCTGGAGCGTCTCCATGCCGCCATCGCCGCTACTGCTGAACAACTGACCTCTCTGCAAAATGAACTGCGGCGGAAACTCAATAATCGTGATGCAGCTATCTTTGAAGCCCATTTGATGCTTGTCCGTGACCGGACTCTTGTGGGCGAGATCGAGCGCCGGATCAAAACAAACAAGTGCAATGCGGAATATGCCCTTTATGAGGCATTGGAGCATTTTCAAAAAGTCTTTGCCACCATTCAGGATGAATACCTGAGAGAACGCTCTCTTGACCTGAAAGATGTGGGCGCAAGGTTGATGGAAAATCTGACCGATGTCCGCGAAGCGATGATGGGGCTTGATGACAGCCGGGTCATTGTGGCCGCTTCTCTGACTCCCACTGAAACGGCACGGCTTGACACTTCCAGAGTGTTGGGGTTTGTTCTTGAAAACGGCAGTGTGACCAGCCATACAGCCATTTTGGCGCGCTCCTTGAATCTGCCTGCCGTTGTGGGTGTCCCCGGGAGTTTTCTTGCCAATCTGACCGGCGCCGATAAACTGATCATAGACGGTTTTTCAGGGAGAGTCATCGTCAATCCCGACAGCCGCACCGAAGAGGCGTACCGCCTCAAGGCACGCGCTGCTGATGAGTTCCACAGCCGGATGAAAGCTGATAATGCGCTGCCCCCTGAAACGCTGGATGGTTTCAGTGTGCCTCTGGCTGTGAATCTGGACTCCGCCTGCTGCGATTTCTCTCAGATGAAAAGCAGCGGCATCAGCGGGATCGGATTGGTCAGAACCGAATTTATGTTTCTCAATCCCCACCATCACCCCACCGAAGATGAACAGTTTGAAATTTATAAAAAACTGCTCATAGATGCGGGAGAGCTCTCAGTGGTGATCCGTACCATGGATATAGGGGGGGATAAGACCGCAGCGGGGATCTCTACTCTTGCAGAAGAAAACCCCTTCCTCGGACTCCGTGGGATCCGGCTGGCTCTCAGAGAGCGCCGGGATCTTTTCACGACTCAGCTCCGCGCCCTGCTGCGCGCAGGTGTCTACGGAAATCTGCATATCATGATCCCTATGGTCAGCAGCGTGACTGAGCTTATGGAAACACGGGAGATCATTGACTCCCTTTGCTGCGAACTTGAAGAAAGAGGCGTTGAGCATGTGAGAGAACTTCCTCTGGGCGCCATGATAGAAACGCCAGGTGCCGCTATGATCGCAGGAAAATTGAGCCGGTTCTGTGACTTTTTCAGCATCGGGACAAACGATCTGGTGCAATACACCAGAGCCATTGACCGGGGCAACGAACATGTGGCATATCTTTACCACCCCGCACATCCTTCTGTGCTTCAGCTGATAAAAAAGACGGTCGAGGGCGCAAAAGAGGGGGGGATACCCGTCGCTGTCTGCGGTCAGATGGCAGCGGATCCTGCTCTGGCAGTACTGCTTGCAGGGTTGGGGGTCAACGAGTTGAGCATGGTTGAAAGTGCTGTGCCTCTGGTGCGGCGCGCCATCCGTTCTGTTTCCATGTACGAAGCTGTGCAGGCAGCGGAGGCGGCGCTGCAATGTTCAAGATCCTCTGAAGTGGAGGAGATTATTTCCGATCTTCTCAGAGAGCGTTTCCCGGAGGTCGCAGAGCTTTGAGGAAGGTTCAAAAAAAGAGAGTGTATTTACTTTTAAAGAGTTAATGAAAATTAAAATAAAGGCTGTAAGTTTCAGATGTGGAAAATATTATATAATTTCTTTCTCCCCCTGGGATTTCTTTTCTTTCTGCCCGGTTTGATCATCAAATACCGCAACCGGGGCGGATGGAAATCTACTTATGCTGAACGTTTCGGCAGATTTACTCCGGAAAGATGCCGGGAACTTGCCGGATTTCAGGGCGCCGTATGGATCCACGCTGTCAGTGTGGGTGAAACTGTTGTGGCTCTTTCCATGATCCGGAGCTATCTCAAACTGCATCCCGGCAGAAAATTTGTCATTTCCACCACCACCACCACCGGACAGGAGCTGGCAAGGAAGAACTGCCCTGAAAATTGTACCGTTATCTTTGCTCCCATTGACTTCCCTTTCATCGTCAAGCGGACTCTGGATCTGGTCCAGCCTGCCATGCTTGCCATTTTTGAAACAGAACTTTGGCCCAACCTGATTTGGAACTGCCGGAAACGGGGGATCCCTGTGGCGCTGGTCAATGGACGCATTTCTGATCACTCCCGGAAAGGATATTGCCGGTTCAGCTGCTTTTTCCGGCCTCTTCTGGAGCATTTCAGCATTATGATGATGCAGAGCGCAGAAGATGAAGCACGGATCAAAAGCATCTCTCCTGATGCAGTGACTCTGGTCACAGGAAATTTGAAATTTGATCAGCAGCTCCCTGATGAGCTGGGGGACCCCGGATATGAAGAGTATTTCGGCACAGAAAAACTTCTTCTTCTGGGAGCCAGTACCCACTCCGGGGAAGAGGCTCTTATTGCCGAAACTTATGCAGAACTCAAAAAAGAGTTCCCCGCTTTGAAACTGGTTCTGGTCCCCCGGCACGCCGAGCGGGCGGAAGATGTGACGGCTGAACTTGACAAACTCAATCTTTCATGGCATCGCCGTACAGCGGGGAAAGCCGCCGGTGAAATTGATGTCCTTGTGGCTGATACAACAGGAGAAATGCTGAAACTTATGAGCGGCGCCCATGTGGTCATCATGGGGAAATCCCTTGCCGGACACGATGAGGGACACAATCTGATTGAACCTGCTCTGCTCCACAAACCTGTTGTGACAGGACATGTACTGCGTAATTTCCGCGTTCTGCTGGATCTTCTCCGCAACGGTGACGGCGTGGTGACTGTTGCTGAGGACAGGGAATTGCTCCCGAAACTTGCAGAGCTGCTCCGTTCCCCTGAACTGCGGAAAAATTACGGCGAGCGCGCTTTTGAACTTGTTTCAGCCAACCGGGGTGCCGCCGCAAGATCCATCGCCGAGCTTGAAAGGCTCATGGAAGGAAAAAATTGACGGCAGTTTTTGTATTTGACTCCTTGATAAATAAGGATCGGGGAGTTATATTAAATTGAAACAATGATTTTTCAATGCTAAAATAAAGGAATTTCAAAGATGAACATTGAATGGGAAAAACTTGGTTTTGAATTCATGCCTACCCGCAGCAATATCCGTTTCCACTACGCCGACGGCGCCTGGGACGAGGGTAAGCTCTGCAATGATTACAACGTGACCATGTCCATCGCCGCCAACGTGCTGCACTACGGACAGGCCATCTTTGAAGGTCTCAAGGCTTTCCGCTGCAAAGACGGCAAGATCCGCGTTTTCCGTCCTGAAGAAAACGGTAAACGCATGTGCGACTCCGCCAAGCGTCTTATGATGCCTGAGTTCCCTGTTGACAAGTTCGTGGAAGCTGTGAAGCGCGTGGTGGCTGACAACGCCGACTATGTTCCTCCCTACGGCACCGGCGGTTCTCTCTACATCCGTCCTGTGATGTTCGGTACTTCCGCTCAGATCGGCGTCAACGCCAGCTTTGAGTATGAATTTGTCATTATGGTTATGCCCGTGGGCGCCTACTACAAAGGCGGAATCAAGCCCGTGGACGCCATGGTCGAGCGCAAATATGACCGCGCCGCCCCCCATGGCACAGGTACCATCAAGGCCGCCGGCAACTATGCTGCAAGTCTGCTGCCCTACCACACTGCCAAACATGAGTACCATTGCCCCATCTCTCTCTTCCTTGATCCTGCCACCCACACCTATGTGGATGAATTCAATACCAGCAACTTCCTGGCTGTGACCAAAGACGGCAAATATGTGACCAGTCTTTCCGACTCCATTCTGCCCTCTGTGACCAACAAGTCCCTGATGCAGGTGGCTCAGGATCTGGGTATGCCCGCTGAGCGCCGCAAGATCAAGCTGGAAGAGGTTTACGAATTTGCTGAGATCGCCGCCTGCGGAACTGCTGTGGTGCTGACTCCTGTGGGCCGTTTGCTTGATAACGGCAAATTCTTTGACTTCGGTCTGACTGAAATCGGTCCTCAGCTCAAGAAACTGTATGACCGCCTTACCGGGATTCAGTACGGTGAAGTGGAAGATACCCACAACTGGATGGTGGAAGTTCCCGAAAAATGATCCTTTTCCGAACCAAAGCAGAACTTGCACGCTTTGCCGCTGAGACCAAACGCAGCGGCAAAGTCATCGGACTTGTGCCGACAATGGGATATCTCCATGCCGGTCACATGTCCCTTGTTGATACTGCCAGAGCCAGAGCCGACGTGGTGATCGTCACCTTGTTTGTCAATCCCACCCAGTTCGGGCCTACTGAGGATCTTGACCGCTATCCCAGAGATTTTGAGCGGGATAAGAAGATGTGCGAAGAGCACAAAGTGGATGTCCTTTTTGCTCCGGATACCCATGAGATGTACGCTTCAGATTCTTCAACCTGGATCGAGGAACTTGATCTTGCCAAACCTCTCTGCGGTGCCAGCCGTCCGGCGTTCTACCGGGGCGTGACCACCGTCGTGGGGAAACTCTTCCATCTGGCTCAGCCTGACTTTGCCTGTTTCGGTCTGAAAGATGCCCAGCAGTGCTTTGTCATTGAACGGATGGTCAGAGATCTTGATTTTCAGGTTGAGATCGTGCCCTGTCCTCTGGTCAGAGATGAGGATGGACTTGCTTTGAGTTCCCGGAACCGTTACCTCTCTGCCGATGAACGCAAAAGAGCTCTTTCCATCCATCAGGCCCTCGTCGCCGGAAGAAAAACTCTTGAAGAAAAGGGATTTTCCGCTCTTGATGAGATCTGCCGCACGGCAATCAACTCCATTACTGCCGCAGGAGGCAGAGTGGATTATGTAGAAGGTCT
Organism: Lentisphaeria bacterium; assembly: GCA_017629975.1. Lineage (GTDB taxonomy): Bacteria > Verrucomicrobiota > Lentisphaeria > Victivallales > Victivallaceae > UBA1784. The sequence continues at coordinate 1,205 of JAGBWB010000128.1, read as the reverse complement.
TGACCGGGCGACCATGAAAGCCCCCACCGCTGAGAGCCGTGAGATCCTGCTGGCGGCGGCGGTCTTTTTCGGTACCACCCGCCTTATAGACAATGAACTTGTTCAGGTGAAATAAATGATCAGAATAGACTGCTGCAAAAAAGATTGGCGCTCTGAGCTTGACGCTCTCTGCAACCGCCCGGCATATCCGCCTGCGGCTGAGGAAGCGGCAGCAAAGATCATTGCCGATGTCCGCGCCCGGGGCGTGGAGGCTATCAGCGAATATGCCGAAAAGTTTGACCATGTCAAATTGACTTTTGACCAGTTCCGCATCAGTGACGAAGAAGTTGAAGCTGCTGCCGGAAAGGTTTCAGCCGGAAATAAAAAGGCGATCCGTACTGCATGCAGACAGGTTCGCGCCTTTGCTAAAGAAACTCTCCCCCGCAACTGGAAGAAGAAGATCCGCGACGGTGTGATCGTTGGGGAACAGTTCAATCCCCTTGACCGGGTGGGAGTCTATATTCCCGGCGGTACGGCGCCCCTTGTTTCTACGGTTCTCCATACTGCCGCCATTGCAAAGGCTTGCGGAGTGAAAGAGATCGTCGCCATTACTCCGGCGGGGGGAGTCCATCCTGAGACCCTCTTTGCCATGAAGTGTGCCGGTGTCACTGAGATCTACCGTTTGGGAGGCATTTACGGTGTCGCCGCCATTACCGTCGGTGTGCCGGGCATCCCCAAGGTCCAGAAACTGGTCGGTCCCGGCAATGCTTATGTGACCGCCGCCAAAAAGCTTCTTTACGGCGAAGTCGGAATAGATCTTGTGGCAGGTCCCTCTGAGATCCTCATCATCGCAGACAAGGAGGCGAATCCTGAATTTATCGCCGCCGACCTTCTCAGTCAGGCGGAACACGGCAGCGGTTTGGAACAGGCTGTGCTTGTTTCCACAGATACCGCACTTTTTGACGCTGTTGAAAAGGCATGTCTGCGCCAGAAAGCTCAGCTTTCCCGCGAAGAGATCATTGACCGGGTCTGGGAAAAGGGCATCTTCTTTATCAGTGTGCCCGATCTTGACCGGGCGGCTGAGGTCGCAAACCTTTATGCCCCCGAACATCTGGAAGTCCAGTGCGCTGAACCTGAGAAAATGCTGCCCAAGCTCAAGGCGGCGGGTGCCATATTCCTCGGTCCCTGGACTCCTGAGCCTGTGGGCGATTTCTGCGCCGGGCCTT
>JAGBWB010000127.1 GCA_017629975.1 Lentisphaeria bacterium | reverse complement strand
ATTTTCCCATGCTGCCCCGCCGTTACAGTTACTGCTACGGCAGCAATGTGGCGTCGGTTCTTGCGCCTGCTCTTGATTTTACTCTGGGGCAGTCTGCCAGCAATCCGGGACTTGACGGAACCAATTCTGTGGTTTCTCAGGTCTACGCCTACAAACTTGCCCACTCTCTTCACACCAAAGTGGTTCCGCTGGTGGATTCCGACGCAGGCGGTCCCGCCGGCAGCGGCAGCGCCAAAAGCAATGAGGTCTATATTGCCCAGCTCTGTGAATCGCTCTTCAACAACAGTATCCCTGTTGACCGCATCGTGATGAAACCCACCCGGGGCGGCGGATTGGATCAGAGAGTCATTGAGAACCGCCGTCCGATCCTGAAACGGATCCAGGAGATCGCCAAAAAGTATGAAAGCATTCTCGATCTGCCTGAATATGCGCCTGTGGGACTTCTTTACGCGGAAGACTCTGTGGGATTTTCTAAAGCATCTTCAGAGGCATTCCTGCGCTGTCAGGAAAGTCTGCTCCGTGCTCATGTGCCTTACCGTCTGGTCTTCGCCAGAGAGGACTTTATTGATGAAGCAGAGATGAATCTTTGTTCCACATTGATCCTGCCTGATGTCAGATGTATGAGTGACCGCGTCCTTGAAGCTCTCAGGAGCTACAAAGGCGAGCTTGTCATGGCAGGCAAGGAAAACGGCGGCTATGATGAAAACTATTGCCAGCGTGCAGAATTGCCCCTTGAGGATCTTCCTGCCCGCCGTGCAGAGATCACGCCCCATGACGTTTCAAAAGCCATGTACTACAAGTTTCAGATCTTCTATGAAAAGGACAACTGGGCTGAATTGTTCCCCACTGAGGCGAAAATTGAAACAGATACCGTCGCTCATGCTGTGTTCAAGCAGAGTCCTGACGGCAGAATCCCCGGCGTTTTGATCAGCGCTGTGACCAATGTTTCCGGCGGAACCATTACTCTGCCTGAAAAATTCCGTGCCAAAGAGTATGAATTTGTCTCTGTTGAGGGTACTCAAGCTGCCGTATTCAACGGTGATAAGGTTGAAATTCCTCCCTTTTCCGGCATGATCATGCTTTGCGCCAAATAAAAGAAGAAGTTTCCCATATACAAAAACTCCCCGGAAAAAAGAATTTTCGGGGAGCTTTTTATTGGAAAAATTCAGAAACTGAAACCCGATGCTTTCAGAACTTCAGCCGCTTCAGCAAAGTTGCGCCTGACATGATCCTGGTGGTGGGCGTCAGCGTTGACGATGACAGGGATCCTCCGGGCACATGCCTCTTTGAGCAGCGCAGAAGAGGGATACTGCTCATTGCATTCTTTGAACCATCCGGCGGTATTGAGTTCAATGGCGCCTGAGGTTTTCTGAACCGCATCCAGGACCCGGACGCCGTGAGCGAAGTACTGAGCGTTGTCCACCATGCCGAACTTCTTGGGCAGATCAAGGTGGCCGATGAAATCGTAATGTCCGCTTGCGGCGGCGCCCTCCAGCTTCTGCCAGTAGTTTTCACAGATGGCGCTGATTTGATCCGCCGTAAGTCCCACCCAGTCATTAATGGAGTGATCAACAGGGAAAGTGTCGGCGTAATGGACGGAGCCGATAATGTAGTCAAGAGGGTAGGCTTCAAGATTTTTGACCACATTTTCATGGTTCTCAAAGAAGAAGTCCACCTCAAGGCCCAGACGGAGAGTGAAATTTTCGGAATCCAGCTCTTTTTTCAGCACAAGAAGTTTTTCCACATACTCATCAAGGCGCTCCGGGATCATGCGCCAGGAGCTTGCATCAATGGTGCTTCCCTCAGGGGGGATCACCCAGTGGTCAGACATGCCGAACTCCCGGAGTCCGGCGGCTTTTGCGGCGCGGCACATCACTTCAATGGGGGCGGCGCCGTCGCTCATGTTGCTGTGGTTGTGATAAGAAACATCAAATCCCGGACCGGGAAAGGTAAATCCAAGCATTTTTTTCCTCAATTTTTATTCTGAAAACACAAGTCAGAAGATCTGACACTCCATAAAATATATATGTGTTCAGAGCAAAATTCAAGTACCGCTGCGAAACAGAAGAGAAGAAAGATTTGCAAAGAGAAGAATAGAGTGTATATTAAGTGCCGTTGCAAAGGAAAAAGAGGAGTTTTCAACTGTTATGCTGTATCTGTCTGTACTGCTTTGTGCCGCTGTTATATGGCGGATGATCCTGCCCTTGAAGGTCAAATGGTATGTTAAAGTGCTTGCGGCACTGCCTTTGTTTGCGGGGGCGTTCAAATTTCAGATATTCCGCGTCATCGGCGGACACTACTTTGCCCCGGATCTTCCGGAGTGGATCATCATCGCCGGGGCGTGGCTCTACGGCGGATTTTATTTTATTCCGCCTCTGCTGGCTCTCAGTGAGGGGATCCGCTTTTTCAAGTGGCGCAAGGAGCAGAAAATCTGGAACTTTGTCAATCTGGGGATCTGCTGCACAGCCCTTCTTCTGAGCGGCATCGCTCTTGTTTCAGGTGCCGCCGATCCTGTTGTGACCCGGTGTCACTTTTCTCATCCCCAGCTGCCCGCTGAGGCGGACGGAATGAAAGTGGCATTTATTACCGATCTTCATATAGACAGAAGTTCAAAAGTTGAGAAGATACGCGCTCTTGTGGATCAGGTCAACTCTCTCAACGCCGACCTTATAACTCTGGGCGGCGATCTGATGGACGGAAAAACAGCTGTATGCGGCGAAAAGGTGAAAGAACTTTCACGATTGAAAGCTCCCATGGGGGTCTTCGGTGTTCCCGGAAACCATGAATTTTATTCAGATGCTGAAGAGTGGTTTGAATTTTTCCGCAAGACGCCTTTGCGTATGCTGGTCAATGAGTCGGTGCAGCTCCCCAACGGCGTTGTCCTTGCCGGTGTCGGGGATCAGGCGGCCAAGGCTTTTTTCAGGAACAAGCCTGAGCTTGTTCTGAAATACGGCGATATGTCAGGGGCAGTGTTGAAAGATATTCCAGACGAAAAGTTCGTGCTTCTGCTGGCGCACCGCCCTAAAGTTGCTGAGGAAGCGTCAAAAATGGGCGCCGATCTTCAGCTTTCAGGGCATACCCATGGGGGGATGATCCGGGGATTTGATCTTCTGGTGGGACTTTATCAAAAGGGCTGGATTTCAGGAAGATATCAGGTGGGAAATATGACTTTGTTTGTTTCCAACGGAACCTGGCTCTGGAAAGGATTTCCCCTGCGTCTGGGACGCCCCGGGGAAATACTCCTTGTTACTTTGAAAAAACAAAAATAAAATTCTGTTTTCAGAACTTCACCACCATGTGCAGCGTTGCGGCAGTTTCACCGGTGTTGGAAATCCGGTGGCTGATGTCGCACTGATAGTTCAGCACGTCTCCCGCATTGAGTTTGATGGAGTTTCTCCCGGCTTCGATCTCAATGCTGCCGGAAATCACAGTGACCAGTTCATGACTGTTGGGTTCGTGCGCCTCAGAGGCAAGGAGCGCTCCCGGTTCAAGGGTGAGAAAATAAAGTTCCAGTTCTCCGGCAAGGGTAATGGGCGAAAGGACCTTTATTTCCACGCCGCTTGTACCTGTGAGGCGCGGCAGGTCTCCCTCCCGGGTGACGGAAAAGGTTCGGAACGTTTCCCCTTCGCTTTTGATGAGCATGCTCAATTCAGTTTCAAGACTCTGGGCGATTTTCCACAAAGTCGCCACAGTGGGGTTCACCCGTCCTGACTCTATCTGGGAAAGGGTCGCTTTGGAAACACCGCTTGAGTCTGCCAGTTCATCCAGTGACCAGTGCCGCTCATGGCGTTTCTTCCGCACATTGCTGCCGATGACCTTGGGAGTTGCTATATCATCTGTCTTCATGTTTGTTTTTCTGAAAAAATTGTTGAATATATTAAACTTTGCTCTTGACTTTTGACTTTTCAATAATATAGTATATACAGTGCAACTTGTCAAATTCAATTTTTCCAAAGAAAGGCGGATCCATCCATGGGTACCATGAAAGCGATTGTCAAGAGCCGTCCCGGTGTCGGTCTGGAACTGGTTGAAAAACCGATCCCTGAATACGGTGTCAACGATGTGCTTATCAAAATCAAAAAGACTTCGATTTGCGGCACAGATGTTCATATTCATAACTGGGATGCCTGGTCTCAGGCGACCATCAAGCCGCCCATGACCATCGGACATGAATTCGTGGGAACTGTTGAAGCCTTCGGCAGCAACGTGCACGATGTCGCCGTCGGTGAACTGGTCTCAGGTGAGGGGCATATCGTCTGCGGCAGATGCCGCAACTGCCTTGCCGGACGCCGCCATCTCTGCCCTAATACTTCCGGCGTCGGCGTCAATCGCGACGGTGCTTTTGCCGAATATCTCGTGATCCCTGTGACCAATATCTGGCACTGCAATCCTGCTCTGGGGACCGATGTGCTGAGCTGTTTTGATCCTCTGGGCAACGCCACCCATACCGCTTTGAGCTTCCGGGTGCTGGGCGAAGATGTGCTTATTACCGGGGCAGGTCCTATCGGTATTATGGCTGCTGCCATTGCCAAACATGCGGGCGCCCGTTTTGTGGTCATTACCGATGTCAACGAATACCGCCTTGATCTTGCCCGGAAAATGGGGGCGGATCTTGCTGTGAATACCTGCGAAACTCCCCTTACTGAGGTGATGAAGCAGCTGGGAATGAAAGAGGGATTTGACATCGGTCTTGAAATGTCCGGCAACGCCGGCGCCCTCAACGGCATGATCGATGTCATGAGCCACGGCGGCAAGATCGCTCAGCTGGGGATCCTGCCTCCCGGTACAGCGGTGGATTGGAGCAAGATCATTTTCAACGGTCTTACCATCAAGGGTATCTACGGCAGAGAGATGTTTGAGACCTGGTACATGATGACCAGTATGCTGGAGTCCGGATTGGATATTTCACCTGTGATCACACACAAATTCCATTATACAGAGTTCCAGAAAGGATTTGATGTGATGAACTCCGGAAAATCAGGCAAAGTTGTACTCAACTGGGAGGATTGATAAATGTACGGCGATTTTCAGAAATTTTTAAGCACAACTCTTGATGAGATCAAAAGCAATAACCTTTACAAAAGTGAACGCATCATCTCTTCTCCTCAGAAGCCCCGTTTGACCCTTGCCAACGGCAGAGAACTCCTCAATATGTGCGCCAACAACTATCTGGGACTGGCAGATCACCCCGAGATCATTGAAGCCGCCGCCAAAGCCATGGAGCGCTACGGCTTCGGTCTGGGATCGGTGCGTTTCATCTGCGGCACCCAGGAGCTGCACAAGGAACTGGAGTGTCAGGTTGCCGGATTCACCGGTATGGATGATGCCATTCTTTACAGCTCCTGTTTTGACGCCAACGGCGGACTTTTTGAAACACTTCTGGGACCTGAAGATGCCATTATCAGCGATGCGTTGAACCACGCCAGCATCATTGACGGGATACGCCTCTGCAAGGCTCAGCGCTACCGTTACGCCAACGGCGATATGGCAGATCTTGAAAGCAAACTCCAAGAAGCTGCCGGAGCCAGATTCAAACTGATTGCCACGGACGGTGTTTTTTCCATGGACGGAACCATTGCCCCCTTGCAGGAGATCTGCGACCTGGCAGAGAAATATAATGCCCTTGTTATGGTGGATGATTCCCATGCCGCAGGCTTTATGGGCGAAAACGGCAGAGGTTCTGTGGAGTACCGCAACTGTCTCGGGCGAGTGGATATCATCACCGGAACTTTCGGAAAAGCTCTGGGCGGGGCAGGGGGCGGATACACCGCCGGAAGAAAAGAGATCATTGAGATCCTGCGGCAGCGTTCAAGACCTTATCTTTTCAGCAACTCCCTTTCCCCGGCTGTGGCGGGGGCGGCGTTGAAAGCCCTTGAGATCGTCAAAAGAGAGCCTGAGCGCCGCTCTCATATCGCCATGCTTGCCGCCCGGTTCCGCAAGGGACTTGAAGAGGCTGGATTTGATTTGAAACCCGGCGAACATCCTATTATCCCTGTGATGATCGGCGACGCGGGAAAAGCTGCCGCCATGGCAGAAAAGCTGCTTGAGTACGGCGTTTATGCCATCGGATTTTCTTTCCCTGTGGTTCCCCGGAACGAGGCAAGGATCCGGACTCAGCTTTCTGCGGCGCACACCGTGGAAGATATCGACTTTGCCATTGAAGCGTTCCGCAAGGCAGGGCGGGATGTTCTCGGCATTTGAGATTTACTGCGGAAACAAAAAGTGCGGCACCTCTTCGGGAAGTACCGCACTTTTTTTATTTCAGAAGTCATGAAACAAAGGAGTTATTTCTCCTGTTGATGTGTCAATGAGCGTTGTGTAGGTGTAATCATTGCGCCCTTCTATACGGAATCTTGATGGATAAAGGGCTGTCAGCGAACCTGT
>JAGBWB010000126.1 GCA_017629975.1 Lentisphaeria bacterium | reverse complement strand
GCCTTGACCAATGCCGGATACTTTTTCAGCAGCAGCTTCATAAGCGGCATGGCGCGGGAGGGCTTTTTGACATAGCCTGCCGGTTGAGTCAGGATCACCACGTTGCGGTCAAATCCCCGGTTTTCCAGAAAACGCAAAGGTATGGAGTCGGCAAGGGCGCCGTCCAGGTATTCGCCGTTCCCCACCTTGACCACGTTGGAAACAAGGGGCATTGAAGCTGATGCGCGCATCCACTCATAACACTCTGCGTCTGCTTTTGAGCAGAGCCGGTAATGGGGTTCCCCTGTATGGATATCGGTACAGACCAGATAAAAGAGGCACTTGTTTTCTTCAAAGGTTTTTCCGTCAAAAAGATCCAGTTTGTCAGGCAGTTCATGATAACAGAAGTCTGCTCCGAAAAGGTCTCCTGTTTTCCACCAGGAGCGCCACGAACAGTAGCGGGGATCCCGGCAGAAACGTTTGTTGTAACGCAAGGCTCTGCCGGGTTGACGGGATTTGTAATTGCATCCGAAAGCGGCGCCGGCGGAAACTCCGGCAATGGCATCAAACTCGATTTTTTCTTCCATGAGAAAATCAAGTATGCCTGCGGTAAAGAGTCCCCGCATGGCGCCCCCTTCAAGAATGAGGCCCCGTGACATCCTTTTAATTTTCCGTACTGAAAAAGGGAACGTTTTTCACATCCGCAGGAGCGATGTTTTCCCTGATGCTCACGGCGGCGCCGTAACCGGCGGCTTCACCCAGGGGAACGGAGTTGCCGGTGACACGGTAGCTTGAATGGGCGATGAAGTCGCCGCTGATACAGCGTCCTGCCATAAGCAGATTTTCCCTTTCAGCGCTGACAAGAGCGCCCCAGGGGATGTCGTAGGGTTTTGTGGTGACTTTCTGATCGGCGATCACATTGCCCTTAGCCGGATCGGGGGCGTGGACATCCACGCAGAATGTGGCACGGCAGACTGCATTGGCACATCTGCCGCCTGAGCCGAGGTGTTTCCAGTCCACATATTCAACGCCTCTGATGCGTCTGCCTTCCCGGACACCCAGATTGTCGGAGCTTCCCGCAAGAGCGATGTTGCGCCAGATGCCTCCCAGAGAGCGGAGAAAGTTTACATGGGCATGGAGCTCTTTGCGTCCCTCAATGACTTTCCGGGTCAGATTATCGGCATCAATGGCGCTGACCTTGTATCCGTGGTTGCTCATCAGAGCGAAAACGCCCTGACCCAGATGGAAAAGAGAGGGCATCCCGTAGGAGGGGAAAACGCCATGGGACTCTATCAGCGCCTTGAATTTGGGTTTGCCGCCGTTGGAGGCAAGATATTCCCGCACCTCTTCCGGATCCAGTCCGCAGACGATCCCGATGAAAGAGGAGGGCTGAGTGTTGCCGTCGTCGCCGCCGTATTCAAAGGAGCATCCTGCCAGCGCTGCAAGGTCGCCGTCGCCGGTACAGTCGATGAACCGTTTGGCGCCCCATGCTTCGGTGCCGGATTTGGACTCTGTGACCACATGGGTAAGAGTTTTCCCCTCAAGCTGAACACCGGTGACAAGAGTTCCGTAACGGATCCTCACATTGGCTTCTTCCAGAAGTTCTTCAAGAAGCAGACGCATGGCCTCCGTGGGACAGGAAAGGGATCCTGAAGCGTGGATCATGCCGCCGCGCTCCAGACAGAGAGTTCTTATTTCGGCAAGGATCCCTGTCTTGTTTTTGTGGTCAAGGACCCAGGGCATGGCGCCTGAGGTCCAGATGCCGCCGCAGCACTGGTTGCGTTCAATGAGCATGACCGATGCCCCCTGCCTTGCAGCGGCAAGGGCGGCGGCGACACCGGCGGGACCTCCGCCGCAGACGATGATATCATACTCCCCCTTGACGGGGAGGGTGCGTTCTGTAAGAGTGATGTTTTTCATGGATCTGTTTTCTCCTGAATAAAAGGTTATTTTTCTGAAGGGGCTGGGAAGGCGGTGCACAGCTCCTTTTTCATAAGAAAGGTCACGGCAAATGAGGGAACGGTGCAGAGAATGACCCAGATGAAAAAAACTCTGTAACTGAAAAGAGCATCGGCACCGGGAAAGAGCAGGGCAGGGATCTTGAGAAGATAGCCTGCAACAGCTCCGGGGAGCATCACCCCCAGAAGCGATAAAGCTGTGAAAAGGGCAAAACAGCTGGTTTCGTTCCCTTTTCTGTTTCGCGCCAGAGCCACCATGCAGAGAGTCAGCAAGGTGAAGCCGAAACCGTACCCCAGCTGCTCAATAAAGATACATGTTCCCGTGATCCACAAGGCTTCAGGACGGAAAAAGGAAAGGTAGACATAGACCAGATCGGGAACATTGATCGCCAGCACCATGGGGAGGATCCAGCGTTTCATGCCGTGCCGGGAGACCGCCCATCCTGAAAGGATCCCTCCGCCGATAAGTGCCAGCGGTCCGCAGGTGCCGTAGAGCAGTCCCTGCTCGCCCACGGTCAGCCCCATGCCGCCGGATTCCCGCGGCGCAAGGAGAAAAGGCACTGCCACCCGCAGCTGGGACTCCGCCAGACGGAAGAGCAGCAGAAAAGCAAGAGCTTTCAGGAACCCATGCCCCATGACCGTCTCTTTGTAAGGAGCGAAAAAGTTCAAAAAAGAAAGTTTTGGGGTGTCCTTTTTTTTCTGAGTTTCAGGTGTGGGGGGCATGAAAACAAGATGCCAGAACCCCAGAAGCACCATGAAAACTCCTGCTGCGGCATAAACACTTCCCCACGCCGCTCCGGGGGAAAGGAGTTTTGCAAGAGCGCCTGCCGCCATGGCAAGTCCTCCCTGACCGATGACCGTTCCCGCTTTGTAAAGGGCGCTGCGTATGCCTGAGAACTTTGCCTGATCAGAAGCATCGAGAGCGATGATATAAAATCCGTCTGCGGCGGCATCGTGAGTGGCTGAGGCAAAGGCGGCGCCGAAGAAACAGAAAGTCAACGCTCCGAACCACGCGCCCATGGCGGCGGCGAATCCTGCTGCGGCAAAAAATCCCCCCATGATCATTTGCAGCACAATCGCCCATGAGCGGGGCGTTCCGATGCGGTCGATAAAGGGGACCCACAAAGGGCGGAGCATCCAGGGGAGGGCGTAAAGACCTGTCCAGAAAAGGCTTTTTTCCGCGGGGATCCCCAGATGAGAGAACATGACAAGGGAGACCGTCGTCACCAGCGCGGCGGGGAGACCTTCGGCGAGATAAAGGGAGGGGATCCAGAACCAGCCGCTGCGTAAGGCGGCGGATGAGGCGGAAGTGGATGATTGACCCATGCAAAATCTCTCTTTCTGCGAAGTGGTGTTATTTTTACGAGTTACAGAGCTAATATAGCATTGTTTCCCTTTTTATTCAAACGCGAAGAGGTTTTGAAGGTGCTTCTCTTGCAAATTTTTCCTTCAAGTGTTATATTAACTCTCAAGTTATGCGGATTGAAAGATAATTTTACAACTTTCGTGTATAAGGAACAAATTTATGTTTAAAAATGTCAAAAATATTCTGCTCAGAGGCAGCTGGCAGACCAAGAATATCGGTGATATCGCCCATACTCCCGGGTTTCTTTCCATTGCCCGGGAGATCATTCCCGACAAGACCGTCTGGCTCTGGCCCTGCGAGATCGACCGGGGCGTAAAAGAGATGCTTCTTGAAAACTTCCCCAATCTGGTCATTGCGGATACGGAGGAGAAACTTGCTGAAGCATTTGAAGTGTGTGATCTGTTCATCAACGGTTCCGCCCCTCTCATAGATATGAACGGCATCGAATTCTGGTGCCGGAAGACCGGCAAGCCCTACGGCTGTTTCGGTGTTTCTGCCGGCGGACTCTGGACTGAACGGAAAAGAGAGATCTGCTCCAAGGCTTCATTCATCTTCTGCCGGGACACCCTTTCTGTCCACTTCCTCAGGGATCAGCAGCTTGACACCCCTGTCATCGAGTTCGGCCCCGATGCCTCTTACTGCCTGAAACTTGCCCGGGGCAACAGTGCCGCAGCTTTTCTCAGGGAAAACGGTCTTGAAAAAGAGCGGTTTGTCTGCGTCATCCCCCGGCTCCGCTGGACTCCCAGTTCTTTTGAAGAGGAGAATTTCTCTTACAAAGATCCCAAAAAAGCCGAGACCTCGTTCCGCTATCTTGAAGAGGATATGGAAAAACTGCGCCAGGTCATCACCCATATTGTCCGCGCCACCGCGCTCAAGGTTCTGATCTGCCCCGAAATGACCTATCAGGTTCCCCTGGGCAGAGCCCATGTCTACGAAAAACTCCCCGCCGATGTGCAGGCTCGGTGTGTGCTCAAACGGGATTACTGGATCACCGACGAGGCGCTTCAGGTTTACGAAGCCTCTCACAGCCTTGTGAGTATGGAAATGCATTCCCCCATCATGTATACCTCTCTGGGCAAGCCCGCTTTGCTGCTCCGGCAGGCGGAAGACACCTGGAAAGGTCAGATGTGGCGTGACACCGGCTTGCAGAGCTGGATGTTTGAACTTAATGTGACCGGAGCCGATGAGATCTGCGAGTGCATCGACTCCATCGTCAAGGATTACGGCAAAGCCTGCGCCAAGGCTGAAAAGGCACGTCTCATCGCGCGCAACGCTGCCGTCAAGGCTCTCAATATAATTTTTGAAGGATAAAACAAGATGTCCAATCTCCCCTTTTGCACGGCGGTCGGCTCCGGAAGGTTTGCCGCTCTTCTCAATCAGACAAGCGATGCCCTTTACGGCGTGAAAGCGCCCGGTTTGGAGCGTCTTGCTGATGACAAATTCCATCTTCTTGTGGAAGGAGGGAAATGGAAGGGATGCTGGAGTCAGAACTACTACGGCATGATCTGCACCACGCCTCTTCTTTCCGGCAAACTTCTTGATTACCATCTCCATACCCTTGAGATCTTCTTTGAGTATCAGGGAGATGGCAAGACCGCAGACGAAAACGGATTTACGGCTCCTCCGGGGGCTCTGCCTGAATATGTGAGTCTCTACAAGGGATTCCCCTGTCCCCGCTACAAAAACGACGAAGGCTCCGGACTTGCCGGAGAGTTCGACTTCTGGGTTGAAGGCAATGCCGCAAGTGTGGCCTCCGTTTGTGATGTGCTTCTTGCCATGCGGAACAGGGAAAAGAGTGCGCTCCTGCTTCCCAAAATTGAAAAATGTCTTGAATTCATCCTTTCACGGAAAGATCCGGCGACCGGATTGCTGAAAGTGGGTGTCGCAGGCACACTGATCGAGCGTGCCTATGGGGCAACGTTCCGCAGTAAGGGCGTGACCGAGTACGGACTCCCGGCAGGGGCGGCGGCAAACACCATTTACGCATTGCGCCTTGCCGCTGAGGTGGAGGAGTTTGCAGGAAACATGTCACGGAAAGAGTTTTATCTGAAAGAGGCTGAAGCGCTTCAGAAAGCTCTTGCCCAGCTCATTGAAAAGGACTCCTGCCTCATCAATTATCTTGATGCCGACGGCATCCGTCACGGTGTTCCCGGCGCTTCCAGACACGGCTACTTTGAGACCAACTGCAATCACGATGCCGCCGCATGGGGCGTGATCCCCGAAAGGGTCGCCGTCAGGGCATTGAAGGAGATCCTTGACTTTTCACCCACACCTCTTGCCCCCTGCGTCTGGAAGATCCACGATGACACCCATTGGAGTTATCAGCAGCCCGGCGACGAAGCCTACGGCGGCGCAGGCGCTCATTGGAACGGGGCGGCGTGGTTCAGCTCCCAGGGGCGTTACATCTACGCTCTTCTCAAGTACGGTCTCTTTGACGGAGCCTGTGCCGCCGGTGAAGCCATGCAGGCGATCTATGATTCAGGAACCATGCGCGACCTCCTCATCGACTGGGGAGAAAGCTGCATGGGGAAAGAAAATCCCGATGCGGAGGGCGTCTATTACATCGACGGATTCGGCGCCTTCGGCGGCGTTCTCCGGGGCGTGGCGGGAGTCGAATACAAAAGTCACAGCGTGAAACTTTCTCCCCATCTGCCTGCTGAAATGAGTTCCTACAAACAGCTGCGCCCCTATTACTGGGGCGGTAAGGAACTTTTTATGCAGGTTGAGGGCACTGGAACGCAAGTTTGCGAAGTGCTGGTCAACGGCAAAGCCGTTCCCGGTTCTCTTACAGGGAATTCTGTTCTTCTGGAATGGGATTCGCTCCCTGAAAAGGCAGAGATCCTTTTCAAACGTGTTTAAGTTTTTCTGTCGCCATGTTTACTCCTGAAAAAATACTTCTGACCTTTTTCGCCCTGATGTTTGCACTGGGAGCCGCAGATTATCTCTGCGGAGCTCCTTTGAAACTGGGCAAACGCTTTGCTGACGGACTTCAGACCTTTGCCCCGCTTTTTCTCACCATGGCGGGATTCATCATCATCGCCCCTCTCCTCGCCCGTGTCCTGACTCCGGCGGGGGCGCTTTTCAGCGCGGCAGGTGCTGACCCCGCTGTGCTGCCGGGACTCTTTCTTGCCAATGACAACGGCGCCTATCCTCTGGCGCAGAAACTTGCTGTTTCCCCCCATGGCGCCGGGTTCGGCGGGATCCTTGTGGGCGGCGTGGTGGGCGTCAATGTGATCTGTATGCCCCTTGTAATGCAGATGATGGAAAAAGCTGACCGCTCCTTTTACTTCAAGGGACTCATGTACGGCATGATCACCATGCCCGCAGGAGTCCTTGCCGGGGCGCTTGCGGCGGGGTTCCCCTGGCGCTTCATTCTGCATCAGATGCCCCCCTTGCTCATTGCGGCAGGAGCGGCGGCGCTGATGCTGTGGCTGATCCCGGAGTTTCTTGTGAAAATACTTTCGGCATTCGCCAAGGTCATGGAGGCTCTTGCCATGGCAGGGTGTGCCGCGGCCGTCTTTATGGAGTTTTCCGGTGTGAAGATCCCCGGGATCGTTCCTCTGGGGGAGGCGGTCAAAGTCATCGGCGCCATTGTGGTACTGCTTTCGGGAGTCTATGTCTTTATGGAAATATTGACCCGGATCTTCCGCAAACATCTTCTTGCTCTGGGCAGACGCTTTGGCGTCAATGAAATTTCCATTACAGGGCTTATTACCACCTCTGCCAACTCCATCCCCACTCTTGCCATGGTTCGGGATATGAATCCCAAGGGCAAGATGATCAACTGCACCTTCATGGCGTCGGGCGCCTTTATGTTCGGCGACCACCTGGCCTACTGCGGCGCCGTGGTTCCGGAACTCCTTTTCCCTATGATCCTGACCAAGTTCACTGCTGCCGTAACGGCGGTCATACTGGTTTGCTTCTGCTGCCGGGGCAAGTGGGAGACAAATTACTGAGGCAATTTCAAAACTCCTCAAAATTGTCAAAGCGCCCTCGCTTCGATCTGATAAAGGGAGCGTTTTCGGCTGTTACCTTACAGGTAGCAACCTCAAACTACCCTTTACAGCTCTTTGCGAATGGCATCTTTGTCATTTTTTGAATGACTTTTGAAATTACCTCTCCTGAAAAAAATATACTGGAACTTGCAAATCTGCAAGAGACGGATTATATTAGTATAACATAAATTCAATCTTAAGAAAGAGAGAACAAATGAAAAGCTTTAAATTATGTGCCGTACTGCTGCTTATGACAGCGGCTGCCGCTCTTTCCATGGCGGCAAAGCTGGAGCTGTTCCCCACCTTCCACAGCTGCAGTGTCTATTTCCACACTGAAATTCCCAAGAACTGCTCCATCACCTACCGTGAAAAGGGCACTTCCAAATGGCTCCCCGCCTTTGATCCCACCTGGGACAGAAGTTACGGCGGCAAGTACCGCACCTCCATCGTCCATCTGAAACCCGACACCGAATACGAAGTGCTTGCCACAGCAAGCTGGGGCAGACAGAAGGTCCGCGAGAGCGCCGTGTTCCGTACCTGGAGCGACAATGTGCCCGTTGCCAAAAGGATCGTCCTCACCCAGAAACAGGTGGATAACGGCTATGTCATCAAAGACAAAGGCTCCCCCAAAGGCTGGATCGTCTACACCGCCGCCCCCGGCGTGGTGGTCAAAGGCGCCGGTAAACGGCAGGCGCTGCTGCTGGATAAAGCGGAATATGTGATCGTTGAAAATATGGTGATTCGCGGCGGTGACAATAATGCTGTGGTCCTGAATGATTGCAAATATGTCCGCCTGAGAAATCTGGATATCAGCGCCTGGTGCGACCCTCAGAATTACACCTATGACAAAGGTACCGGCAGAATGAGAAACAAAGCCGGCCGGCACCTTGCCAATAAAAATGCCGTCTATCTCAACGGCGGTTTCGGACAGGTCATTGAACGCTGCTATATGCACGATCCTCTTTTGAGTTCCAACTGCTGGCGCTACGGTCATCCCGACGGTCCCCAGGGCATTTCCCCCTGGAAACCCCAGTCCACTGTGATCCGCTACAATGATATCTGCGGCAGCGACCTCAAGTGGTGGAACGACGGTATCGCCGGAACCGGCAACTTTGATCTTGACGGCGGTCTCAACAAAGATTGCGATGTTTACGGCAACTTTATCGCCTTTGCCAACGACGACTGTATTGAACTTGACGGCGGACAGCAGAATGTGCGCTGTTTCAGAAACCACTTTGAAAACAGCTTCATGGGTATCAGTATCCAGGGATGTATGACAGGTCCCTCGTTTGTCTTTGAAAACCGCATCGTTGATCTTATGGATGAACTGGGCAGCCGCAGCAGTGCTTTCAAGACCGCTGATACCTGGGTGGGACACTATGCCGCTTCTTACTTCTACAACAACACCACCGACGATGCCAACGCCAAACTGCGTCTCTGCCGTAATCTCCGCATTGTGGCAAAGAACAATATCATGGAAGAAGTCGTTCCCAGCAAGATCCCTCCCTTTCCTTTCCTGGGCATAAAGAGTGAGAACAATCTTGTCAAGGTCAAAAACGCCAAGAAAGAGATTCAGGGGACACCTTCATTTGTTGATGCTCCAAGAGGCATCTACGCTCTGAAAGCCGGATCACCCGGATACGGCAAATCTGTTGCCGTTCCCGGACTCAATGTCAAAAATCCCGATCTGGGCGCCCCCAGAGGAGTGGAACTGCCTTACCGTCCTTTCGGATTGAGCCTGACCAACGGCAGAAAGGCTCTTTTCACTGTTAAAAAGGGCAAAGCAAGCGCCCCTGTGAAATTTACTGTCAAAGCGGACTCCCCTGTGGAATTTGAGGTCAGAAAGAGCCTTGATTCTGACTGGTATGATGTGACTCCTGCCAAGGTTTCCCTCAAAGCAGGTGAAAAGGCGACTCTGACAGTCCGCGTCAAACCTGAAAAGATGAATACCCGCATCAACTACCGCAGCGTCTTTTTCCTGCGTACAGCCGATGGCTGGAGCCGTCCTCTGAGCGTTAAGGCTGTGACCGATTTCAAATATCCTGAAAACAGTGCAGGCAAACAGGTTTTCAAAGTCACCGGGCCTTTCAAAAAGGTTTCCGGCGGCGGAGTCCGTTTTGATGACAAGAGTCAGAAATTCCAGTTCAAGTTCACTCTGCCCGAAAAGTCCGGCGTCGTCTTTTACATGGATGTCCGTGCGCTGGAACCCATCGGACAGCACGACTCCATCTGTTTGGGGGTGAACGGTGAAGAGCCGAGTTACTGTCCTTTCAAAGGGATCAGCTCCAAAGGATACACTCTGATGCAGGGCAGAAGCTATATTCTTCCCAAAGGAACGCACACAGTCACCCTCATGCCCCGGGAAAGTCTTGATCTGAGAAGTGTGGTCGTCCTGACCGATGTCAGGGCAACTGAATTCCGCTGAGAACAGAGCTTTTTTTCAAGGGTCTGCTGCAAAAGCCCGAACAGGAGCTTGCAACAGACCCTTTTTTGCAGGAAAATCCCTTGAACGGCTTGCAAACTTATCTTAAACAAAGAATACATCTGGAAACAACAGGAGATGAAAAATGGAGAACGTCTTTGCAGACAAAAAAAAGATCCGTCTGGGTATCTGGGGACTCGGAAGAGGCAGGGCATTCATACAGCAGTGTCAAGAACTGAACTTTGAGATCGCCGCCGGATGCGATATCAACACTGCCATGTGCGAGGATTTCAGAAAACTCTGCCCCTCAGCTTTCATCACCTGCGATGAAGATGAATTTCTCAGG
>JAGBWB010000125.1 GCA_017629975.1 Lentisphaeria bacterium | reverse complement strand
GGCGAACCCGAATTTCCTATCCGGGCCGATTATGTGGGACTTTGCACCACTGTTCCCGCAGATCAGAAGATCGTGGTGCGTTTCGAAGAGGACGGCGACCCCGGGATCTATGCCGTCAAATGGGAAAATCATAATCTCTGAGTCAATAAGAGGAGCTTTTTATAATGGAATGGACACGCAAAGATCTGCTTTCACTGTATGATCTTGAAGCAGAAGAAATTGAGTGTATTCTTGATACGGCTGCTGAATTCAAAAAAGTTTCCCAGCGCCAGGTCAAGAAGGTTCCTGCCCTCAGAGGCAAGACCGTTGTCAACTTTTTCGTTGAACCCAGTACCAGAACCCGGGTTTCCTTTGAACTTGCCGAACAGCGCCTCAGTGCCGATGTGGTCAATATGCAGGCTCAGGCAAGCAGTCTGCTCAAAGGTGAAACTTTGCTGGATACTGTGAAAAATATTGAAGCTCTTCAGGTGGATCTTGTGGTGATGCGTCACTCTGCCACCGGTGCTCAGGCTTTCATCGCTTCCAAACTGAAGTGCGGCGTCATCAATGCCGGTGACGGTGCTCACAGCCATCCCACCCAGGCTCTTCTGGATATCTTTACTATCCGGGAGAAAAAGGGTGGGATCAAAGGTCTCAATGTGACGATCCTCGGCGACATTCTCCACAGTCGTGTGGCACGGAGCAATATGTGGGGACTTCTTAAACTCGGTGCCAATGTGACATTGGCGGGTCCCTCCACCCTGGTTCCCCGTGAATTTGAATCCATTCCCGGAGTCCGGGTCTGTCACAATCTGAAAGATGCCGTTGCCAATGCGGATGTGGTCAATCTGCTGCGAATCCAGCATGAACGGCAGACCGCTGGATTTTTCCCGGGAACAGGGGAGTACGCCCGTTTCTTCGGTATCAACGCTGAGAGCATGAAGTTCATGAAACCCGATGTTATGATCATGCACCCCGGTCCCATCAACCGGGATGTGGAGCTTTCAGGTGAAGTCGCTGACGGAGCAAATTCAGTTATTCTTGAACAGGTGACCAACGGACTTGCCGTCCGTATGGCAGTTCTTTTCTTAGTTGCGGGATGTGTGAAAAAATGAATCTTATTCTCAAAAATGCCAGAATTATTGACCCCGGTCGCAATATTGACACCATCGGGGATATCGGAGTTGAAAACGCTGTGATCGCCGATCCCGGCAAAGTTACCAACGCCAGAGTGATCGATATGACCGGTAAGGTGGTCACCCCCGGATTTATTGATGTTCACGTTCACTTGCGCCAGCCCGGAAATACCACGGCTGAGACCATCGCTTCCGGAACTGCCGCTGCCGCCGCAGGCGGTTTTACCTCTGTGGTTGCCATGCCCAACACTTCACCTGCTGCCGACACAGCTGGCGCCATTGAATATCTGCGCCAGACGGCTGCCCGCACCGGTGTTGTCCGTGTGCTGCCCTGCGGATGCATGACCAAAAACTTTGCCGGTCAGGAAATGGCTGGCATCGGTTCTCTCAAGAGCGCCGGAGTCGTGGCTTTGAGCGATGACGGCAAGTGCATTCAGGATCACTCTCTTATGCGTCATGTGGTGGAGTACGCCAAATCATTTGAATTGCCCATCCTTGACCACTGCGAAGATAATTATCTCGCCGCAGGCGGCGTTATGAACGAGGGAAAATGGTCTGTCCTCCTCGGCATGAACGGAATGACAGGCGCAGCGGAAGAGCTGATGATCGCCAGAAATATCATTCTTGCCCGTCAGTTCCAGTGGCCGATCCACATGCAGCATGTGAGCGTTAAGGAAAGTGTTGAGCTGATCCGCAAAGCCCGTGCCGAAGGCATTCCGGTGACCGGCGAAGCAACCCCCCATCACCTGAGTCTGACTGATGACTGCATCAAGACTTACGATACCAACTACAAGATGAATCCGCCGCTGCGTTCTGAAGAGGACAGACAGGCTCTGCTCCGCGCCGTCGCAGACGGAACCATTACTGCCATTGCCACCGATCATGCCCCCCACACCGTCACAGCCAAACTGGTTGAGTTTGACCATGCGCCTTTCGGCATCATCGGACTTGAAACGGCTCTGAGCGTTACCTACACAGAACTGGTGGCTTCCGGAATGATGGAACTGCCTGAGTTTGTCAAGCGTCTGACCACAGGTCCCGCTGATATTTTGCGGATGAAGGATTACGATCTTGCAGAGGGCAAGGCAGCTGACATCACTGTTTTTGATCCTGAAGCGGAATATGTGATCGATCCTGATACATTCAAATCCAAATCCCGCAACACTCCTTTTGGCGGACGACGCGTCCGATGCCGGAACATCATGACCATTGTCGGCGGAAACGTCGTCTATGAATACGGAAAATGATTTTTTTATGAATATTGATTTTCTCCCGGAAATTATCGCTCTCAGACGGCAATTTCATCAAATCCCTGAAATCGCAGGTAAAGAGTTCAAAACATGCGCACTGATCCGTGAAACTTTGAGTCAGATCGAAGGTGTGGAAGTCTTGCCGCCTTTTCTTGAAACAGATACTGTCGCTCTGATCAAAGGTGAAAAAGGCGACGGTCCCCATATTCTGCTGCGGGCAGATATTGACGGACTTCCGGTCGCTGAGG
>JAGBWB010000124.1 GCA_017629975.1 Lentisphaeria bacterium | reverse complement strand
TCCACGGTGACTCTTTTAAGGAGCTTCATTTCCCTGTCGCAGATGAGGATATCATTTTTACGGTGCGGCGGGGAATTGCCGCCTACACCGATATAAAATTTTCCTTTGTAAAAGGTGATACCCTCGATCTTGATGTGTGAGGGATAAATGGGGTAGATCTTTTTCAGTTTAAGATCTCTGCCGTAACGGTAGACCGCCGACTGCGTAGCATGACTGCCCAGGGGACGGTGGTCGGTTGCTGCATAAATATCTCCTTCTGCCATGCAGATATCTCCGGTGTGAAAAGGGATGGGGAGTTCGGCAATGAACTTTCCTGTATAATCACTCTTTACAAGACGGCTTGTGAAAGAAAGATAGATGTATTCCTCATCCAACGCCGCCCCCTGAAGATGGGATTGGCACTTGTGGCCTGAGGTGATGATCTCTGTTGCGCTGACAAAAGTTCCTGCCGCCAGCAGAAGCAGAAGAAGATATTTCAAGCTCATCATTCTCCGGTAAGGGTAAAACCTGCTTCAGCAAATTTACGGATATAATCTTTGATGTCTTCAGCAAAGGCTGCTTTGCCGACTTCGCTCTGAACTGAGAGCAGACGGGGCGCTTTTTTCAATCTTTCGGCGATCCTCTTCCAGTCGGCGATACCGGTTCCCGGGACCCGGTGGAGATCTCCTGTGCCATCGTTGTCATGGAAGTGGGTGGTGATGACATCATTGAGCATACCATCAAGCTGATCATCCTGGAATGTCATGGTGTCGTTTTCCCAGCCCCAGGCGATCCAGTCGGCGATCATGTCAGGAGTCTTGCCGGGGACTTTTTCAACGATGAGGGCGTGGCCTGAGTCGTAGCAGAATCCCAGATTGGCGTGACGCGCCTTTTCCATGATGCGGTTCAAATGAGAGGCTGTGGAGGAGGGGAGAAAGAGGTTTTCGAGTGCGATCATAAGGCCCAGCTTTTCCGCCTCGGGAATAAGGACTTCAAGCTGTTTTACCGCGCGGTCAACAGCTCCGTCAAGATCCACATTTTCAATGGGCCCGGCTTCGGGAGCAAAACGGTTGACCAAACGGGTGCGGGCTGTGTGCATGGTAACGATCTTTGCACCGATTTCAGCGGCGGAACGCAGAGACTGAAGCATGACTTCGTTGGATTTTTCCAATCCGCCGGGGAGGGGATTGCCCAGAGAATCACCCAGCCCGTGGGGGGCGTGAACATCAAAGATGGTGATGTTGTGAAGTTCTGCTGATTTTTTGACAGTTCCGGCAAATTCAGGATCTTCAGCAGCTTTTTTCAAAGTCACTGAATCAAGGGACATACGTTTGATGCCCAGTTCCGCAGCCATGGAAATGTAAAGGTTCATCACGCTGCGGTCGGGATAAGACAAGTTGAGTGCGAGAGGAGGCAGTGCCATTTTTCAAGATTCCTTAAGTTGTTTATGTTGTGTTGAAATATTTTTATTTTCTGATATTTTCCATGAACTTTGCCATTCTTTCAAGGGCGGTGCTCAAGCGCTCTTCTTTCATGGTGAAAGCAATGCGGATAAAGTCCTTGTAGTCTTCTCCGCCGTAGGCAGGACCGAAAACCGTGGCGACTTTGACTTCCCGGAGCATCCGGTAAACAAACTCCTCTGCTTCAAGTCCCGAACCGCTGATATCCACCATGGCGTAAAATGTTGCCGGGATCGGTTTGCAGACAAGACCGGGAATGGCATTGATGCCCTTATATAGCACATCCCTGCGGTGCTGGAACTCCTCCCGGATAAAATTTGAGTCAGTGTTTCCGCTCAGAGCTTCAATACCGGCATATTGGGCGGGCAGCGGCGCACAGGCAACGATATTTTCCTGCATCTTGGTCATCTGGGCGATGAGGGGGGCGGGGGCGATCGCCCAACCCAGGCGGTAGCCTGTCATGGCAAAACGCTTTGACATGCCGTTGATAAGAATGGAACGCTCTTTCATGCCGGGAAGAGAGAGGATGGAGTCCGCACTTTTTCCGTCATAGACCAGAGATTCGTAGATCTCGTCAGAAAGGATCGCAAAGTTCCGTTCCTGAGCCAGACGGGCGATCTTTTTCAGCGTTTCCGCAGGAATAATGGCGCCTGTGGGATTGTTGGGGGAGTTCAGTATCACAAGGCGTGTCCGGGGCGTCAGAACAGCTTCAAGAGCCTCGGAAGTCAGCTGAAAATCCTCTTCCGGTCTTGTGTAAACGAAAACGGGCACTGCCCCCAGTGAACGCACAACCTGAGCGTAGTTGATCCAGAAAGGCGCATGGATGACGACTTCGTCCCCCGGTTTCAAAAGGGTATACAAGGAAAGGAAACTTGCCTCCATGGCTCCTACTGTAACGATAACTTCCTGTTCAGGATCAATGGGGATCCCCAGTTTCTTTTCAGCGTCTGCGGCAATGAGACGGCGCAGTTCTTTCAAGCCTGCGTTGGCTGAGTAGCGGGTTCTGCCCTCCATAATGGCGCGGCAGGCGGCTTCGCGGACATTGTGCGGGGGCGGAAGATCCGGATCTCCCAGAGTCAGATCCACCACATCATCCAGAGTTGACGCAAGATCAAAGACCGCCCGGGGAGGGGAGGGCTGGACGCATTCAACTCTTTCGGCGATTTTCATTATATCTGAAAGGTTCATTTTTTCTTCATCTCCGGACCGTTGTCAAGTTGTTCAAGTTTGATGTAATTGAAACGGAGTTTTCCTGCTTCACCTTCACGGATGAGAAGATAATATTTATAGGCAGCATTCTGCATCCTGAAGTCGATCACATAGCGGTTGACACATTCACCGCTGAAAGTGTAGATGCGGTAGTTCGCATTCACCACCGGCACCGGATTACGCAAGAGAATGGTCCACTGTCTGTAAAGATCACCTTTCTGGATGGTGTGTATATCAGCAGTAAAGCGCAGATGAGCGCCCACCGGGATATTATTCCAGATATGGCCGGGCATTTCAAGGCGGGCGTTATGAACATTGTGGAGATAAAATCCCTTTTCCTGCTTCAGGAGGACACCATCTTTCAGTTCGCTCTTGAAGGGGAGTTCTTTCATGGGATCTTTTGATTCAAAAAGAACTTTTCCCTTCTCTTTTGCGGGAACTTTCCAGATGGTTTGGAGTGCTTTGCCCTTTTTGCCGTAAAAGTTGAAAGGTGTTGCCGTGATGCGGTGTTCTCTGCCTTCATCAAAGTATCCGCCGGAAAGATATCTTTTCAGAACGGGCGTGCGCCGGGGAGGATGCTGCCAGTAGTCGCCACTTATCTTTTTAGTACACACCAATTCCCATTTTCCGGCAGCATTTTTCTTTTCAACTGCAACCATGTAATAATGGAGCGCAGGAGCGGCTGAGGGGATCTCGATCACAACGTTTTTGAGAGGCATACTTGCTGCACTTACATTGAGCTTTGCTCCGGCAGGAAAGGCGGGGGGGAGTGATTTGTCTTTGCGGTACCGGGGACGGAAAGGTGCTTTCCGGGGATCAAAGGGCCATGGGATGCTCCACAGGCCATCAGTGGTATACTCTTTGCCGTCCAGAAGAGAGTAGCGGCGGAAGATGAC
Source organism: Lentisphaeria bacterium (assembly GCA_017629975.1). Lineage (GTDB taxonomy): Bacteria > Verrucomicrobiota > Lentisphaeria > Victivallales > Victivallaceae > UBA1784. The sequence goes on along the minus strand of JAGBWB010000124.1, from coordinate 2,427 downwards.
CTTGTCTTTGAAAATTTCCATGATAGAGACTGTTCCGGAAAGGAGACTTCCCGTGTTGACGGCGGTAAATTCCCCCTGCCAGATGTGGCATTCGTTGAAAACAGTTCCGTGAACATGTCCTGAAATGTGGATCGCAGAGGGAAACTTATTCATGACATCCCGGCGCTCCCGGTGTCCCCAGGTCTTGCTGTTGGAAACTGTGTTGTAAGGGGGAACATGATCCAGTACGAAAACAGGTTTTCCGGGAAATTTTCTGACCGTTTCAGCAATGGTCTTTTCAAAGCGTTCCATATCAAGAAACTGGGGGAATATCAGAAAAGGGTAGCCTTTGAGTACAAGAAAATCATAGGGATCATTGGGGATCTCAAGCTGCTTTTTCATGTCGGCAAAGGCCTTGTCAACATCCGGAATGCCGATTCTGTCGTGATTGGCATAGATATAGAGCTCCCGGGGCATTTTTGAAATTGCGGGGAAAAGCTCTTTCAAAGTGTTCCGGTAATTGCGGTATGCCTGTTCTTTGGGCAGATCTGCAATATCGCCGCAGTTGACCACCATGTCGCAGTTGTTTTTTGCGAAAAAGCGCCATGCCTCTTTGAGCATACGGCAGCTGGCAATGTTGGGCGTAACGTGGGTGTCACTGATGAATCCCACTTTGAGGATCGGTTTTTCCCCGGCCGCAAAAAGAGGGGCAAGACCGCAAAGCACCGTCAGAATCAGAATAAATTTCTTCATTTTCAATTATTCCTCAAGGGCAGGAAATGACTTCGATCTTGATATAATCAAATTTGACTTTGACATTTTTGCATGAACGCAGGTACAAGGTGTAACGGGCGCCTTCCTTCATCGGGAACTCCGCTGTATAACGGCTCCTGACATCTCCGTATGGAGTGAAAATACGGGAGGAGGCGTTGAAAAAAGGTACCGGGTTCGCAACTGTCATAAGAACGGAAAGGGCTTCTTCATTTTCCTGAACAGTATGGACATCTGCCGTCAGACGCAATTGGGTTTCCGGAGGAAGATCTTTCCAGATCTCTTCCGGGAAGACAAGACGGGCGCTGTAAAGGTCCGGAGTGTAGAAACCGTCAGACTCCCGGATTTGACTTTCCCCTTCAAGCTCTGCCAGAAAGGGGAGTTCCTTCATGGGGTTGCAGGTTTCATAAAGAAGTTTTCCTGCCGCAGGAGCGGGGGCGCGCCATGTGGTGCAGAGGGGAGTTCCCTCTTTGTCATAGAAGTTCACCGGGAGAACGGCGACCTGATAACTTTTGCCCTTTTCAAAAAGAGCCGCAGGAAGACGCAGCTTGACAGGGGATTTTCTGAGAGAGGCTGACTTGTAGAAGTTGCCGGGAGTTTCGGTTACGGCATGTTCTGTGAAGGAGCCGTCCGGATTTTTCTCACTGAAAGTGATCCTGTACTTGAAAACTTCAGGCGCGGCTTCAGGGAATTGAAGATCCAGATATTCAAACTTTTTCCTCTGAGTACTCAGTTTTATCTTTGCCCGGGGAGAAAATACAGGGTGTTCAGAGGCGGCTTTACGCTTTTCGGCATTATAAGGCGCCGTTGCCGGATCAAAGGGCAGGGGGATCTCCCAAGGGGAGTCAGGAGCATACTCTTTGCCGTTTGTGACACTGAGGCGGCGGAAGATGATCTTTTCCGGGAAGATTTCCATGACGATCACTTCGTAAGCCTTTTTTGACTGAGGTATTGCCGCGGCAAAATCTCCGCCCCATGTGGCGAGGCAGCCCGCGTTGATGGCGGTAAATTCCCCCTGCCAGATGTTGGATTCATCAAAAAGAGAGGCGTGGATATGGCCCGAAATATGGATCGCAGAAGGGAATTTTTTCATCACTTCCAGACGCGCCGCATCACCCCAGAGTTTGCCGTTGTGGAAGATGCCGTAAGGGGGAATGTGGTCAATGACAAAGACGGGCTTTCCCGGATCGGCGGAAACTGCTTCTGAAATGACCTCTTCCAATTTTTCCATGGTGATGTTCTGTGGGATGATCAGAAAGGTGAATCCGTTGAGAACTTTTTTGTCCAGCATCCCGTGAGGAACCTGGAGCGCTTCTTTCATGGAAAGAAAAGAAGATTTTGCTTCAGCGGGTTTTGTCCAGTCGTGATAGGCACTGATAAAAATCTCTTCCGGCTTTTCCGCAGGGAATATTTCATTGACGATCTTGCGGTAGAGTTTGTAGGCATTGATATTATGTTTGTTGGAAATATCTCCCAGATTGATGGTCATATCAACCTTTTCGGCTGCAAAAAGTTTAAGCGCCGCTCTCAAACGCCGGCAGCTTTGCGGTTTTTCATTGATATGGGTATCGGTCATGATGCCCACTTTAAGAAGAGGAGCTTGGGATGATGTTTTCATTTTTATTTTTCTTTCAATAATTGATCTTGATCTCCATTCAAGGATAATATAACATCTGA
>JAGBWB010000123.1 GCA_017629975.1 Lentisphaeria bacterium | reverse complement strand
GGGAGTGTTTGACGACTTCAGCCAGGGCCTGTTCCGCCTTTTCATCATCCACTGCGGCGCGGATGATATCACACCCCAAATCAGCACAGCGCCCGATCTGGTCAAGGGTTCCCCTGACATCGCTCAGGGGAACATTGGTCATGGTCTGGAGCGTTACCGGGTACGCAGCCCCAATGTTGACGGCTCCAACTTTAACGGACCGCGTCTGTCTTCTTGACACTTTCGCTGCCTTTCAGCTCGCCGGGAGCTTTTTTATCTTGTTCAAGCTGCTCTTTTTTCTCAGGCAGGAATCCGCGCACCAGCCGTCTGCCGTCGGCAAAGGTCACAAAGACCATAAGACCGATAAGCAAAGTCACGAAGACAATGGAAAGTCCCTTGATGATCACCGTGGGCAGCGGTTTGCGGAAAATGATTTCAATGATGCCGAAAAGGATGTGTCCGCCATCCAGCACCGGGAAAGGCAGCAAATTGAAGATGGCAAGGGCAAAAGAGACCACCACCATGAAGTAGATCCCCGTCATCAGAGAAGAGCGGTAGACGGAGTTGAAAAGAGTGGTGCCGATGCCCAGAGGCCCGGACATGTGGCTGGGTTTCAGAGAACTCTGCCGCTCTGTCCATCCCAGTTTCTGACCGATGCCGACACAGATGCCTCTGAGGGATTTCCAGCTCATATCAATGGTGGAAACAAAGAGTTCCCAGGGGGTGGGGTGATCGTAGACCGCCACGCTGACGCCGATGGTGCGGGGGACAACCTTGAGGCAGGAAATGGAAACTTGTTCCTTTTTGCCGTTGCGCTCAAAGTGAAGCACAAAAGGAGTATCCTTGAAAGAACGGATCTTTGTAATGAACTCAGAAACCTCTTTGATGGGTTCAGGATTGCTGACTCCGGGCAGAGCGGCACTGATGAGCAGATCCCCTTTCTGCAATCCTGCCTTGTGGGCGGGGGAGGAAAAGACAGCACTTTCAACAGTGACTCCGGCGCGGGTTTGAGCGAGGTTGGCACCGATCATGTAGCGGGTGAAATCCTCGGGCAGACCGGGAATGACCTCTGAGCGCACCTTGACTGTGTACTCTTTATCATCACGCACCATGGTGAGAAGAAGTTCCGACTCCCCTGCCATATCCAGAAGATGCTGGAACTCCGCAGGACTCTGAAGCGGAACGCCGTTGACGGCGGCGATAATATCGCCCCGTTTGATCCCGGCTCCGGCGGCAGCAGAAGATTTTTCAGGAATGACCTCAACAGGGATCCTGACTGTAAAATAGGGCCATGCCAGACCTTCTGCCTTGAGGGAACCGGGAGCGGCGGGGTTGATCCTGGGAATATAGGTGATCTCCATCTTCTTCCCGTCACGGATCACTTCAAGACGCACCGGGTCAACGGTGAAAAGGATCTCTTTCACAAAGTGCGCCCAGCTGAGATTGAAACTTTTTCCGTTGAGTTTCACGATCTTATCCCCGACCCGGAGTCCGGCGGCATATTCAGGGCCTTTTTCATCCACATGATTGACGGTCATTTCCCGCATCTTGGCAGTGTCAGAGGGCATACCCACAAAGTAGATAAGAGTTCCCACGATCAATCCGAAGATGATATTGAAAAGCGGTCCTGCAACGGCAGTGATGACCCGGTCAAGAGCCTTGGCACGGGGCAACTCTTTGCCGTCGGCACTTTTGGGGACCTCATCGGTGGCGTCGATCTGGGGCAGTTCCACATATCCGCCGAAAGGCAGATAGCCCAGACGGTACTCCACGCCGTTGATCTTTTTGCGCCAGAAAGGTTTGAATCCCAGGGAAAAGGCGTCAATGTGGAGTTTCCGCCATTTTCCCGCGAGGAAATGTCCCAGTTCGTGGGAAAAGATACAAAGTCCGATCGCAACAAAAACAAACACCAGCGAACCGATGATACTCAGGATATTCAACAATGATTCCATAAAACTGCTTCGTTCCTTAAAAAATTTACGTTGTACTCTTCAGAGTATATAACATAACACATCTGCCGGTGTTTTTCAAGGGAAAAATCACTTTCCCTGCAAAACTGCTGAGATCCGGTCGGTTCCTCTGGTGCAGGGAGCACCGCCGTGGGTTCCGCCGGGGAAGACGTGAAGATCTTTTTTCTTTGCCGCAAGATTGTTGTAGAACATATAAACACCCGCAGGGGAGCAGCTCATATCCACAAGCCCGGCGGTCATATAGGTTTCACATTTGATTCGTCTTGCGAAGAAAACATTGTCATAATAGGCCGTTGCGTCAACAACTTTCTGATCCGGTTTGGCACGGCGGCCGTCGTAGAACTTGGGCCAGCCGGGACGCCGGGGGAAAGCGGCGATGGAACCGGCATGATCCCCGATGGCGGGGACTCCGGCAACGCACAGGGAAACCCGGGGATCAAGAGCCGCAGCGGCAATAGCCTGTCCGCCGCCCTGACTTGCACCGTATACCACAAGCACTTTGCCGTTCCACTCAGGCAGAGACTTCACATAATCCAGTGCGCGCATCAACCGCAGATACATCCCTTTGAAATAGACTGTTTCCCTCTTGTCCATTCCGGAAAAACGGTAATTTTTCAAAGAGTTATTTCTCAGCTCTTCATAAAAATCTTTGGGCTTGCCGTTGGGAATACCGTGAGCATTGATATCCAGATGAATGGATCTGCCGTAGGCTGAAGGTGAGGCGCTGCGGACTCCGGCACCGTGGAATGTGACGATGGCGGGAAGAGACTTGGGTTTGGCTCCGGCAGGGATGCAGAGATATCCGGAAACGGGCATTCCTCCGGCACAGTCGATCTGCACATCCCAGAAGTTGTTGCCTTTGTACGCCGCAGGAGCGGGAACAGAAGTGCGTTTTGCCTTCAGGGGGACTTTGTCAAGAAGAGCGCGCTGAGCTTTCCAGAATGCGTCAAAATCTTTGGGCTCAGGCTGTCCCGGAATGATCTTCTCAGGTTCATAGAGAACGCCGATGCCCTTTTCAAGCATGACTTTGCGGTTCTTTTTCAGAACAAAGGTGGGACGGCCGTTCTGCTCCCGGACAATGAAGTTGATGCAGAGCCAGCCGGGACCGTTGATGGAGGAGACAACTGTAAAAGGCTTCTCCCCGGTCACAAACTGCTTTTTCACATTTTTCATGCCGCCGTCACCCATGATCTCATAGGTCACTTTGCGGCCCTTGACCACCTGAAAAGGCGCCTTTTTATCCTCTCTTGAACGCAGCACAAAAGAAAAGGTCACCTTTTCCCCTGCCTTGAGCGCCCAGTGTTTTTTATCGGTCTTGACCTCAAGGTCATATTCAACTGCTGAAACACAGAAAGTAAAAAGCAGCACGGCAAAAATCAGCAAATGTTTCATGATACATCACTTTCCGGCAATAACTTCTTTGAGACGTTTATAACCCTTTGTGGTAGGACATCCGTTGTGTTCTCCGCAGGGGAAGACATCAAGATCTTTTTTTGCGCTCTTGAGGTTCATAAAGTAGAGGTAGACGCTTGTGGGAGGACAGGTGCGGTCAATGAGTCCGGTGGTCAGAAAGACTTCGCATTTGACCCGGCGGGCAAAGAAGATGTTGTCATAATAGCTTGTGGCTTTAGTGACTTCAGGCGCAGCGGTTTTGGCATAGTAGAATTGGGGCCAGCCGGGACGGCGGGGGATCTTGGCAAGATTGCCGCCGTGGTCGCCGATGGCAGGGACTCCTGCCACCACAAGAGTCACCTGGGGATCAAGTGCGGCTGCGGCAATGGATTGACCGCCGCCCATGCTTCCGCCTGTAACGACAAGGACCTTGCCGTTCCATTCGGGGCGGGATTTCACATAATCAAGGCTGCGGAGCATCCGCAGGAACATACCTCTGAAATACATCGTATCGCGGCTTTCTTTGCCGACGCGGGGATAATTTTTAAGGGCGCCGAAACGCATCTTCTCGTAATATTCTTTGGACTGTCCGTTGGGGATGCCGTGGGCGTTGACGTTGAAAAGGATCGCATTGTGCCCGGCGCAGATATAGGAGCTGCGGACACCTGCGGCATGGTAATAAACAATGGCAGGCAGGCTCTTGGGTTTGGCGTTGCGGGGAATGCTCATATAAGCTGACACAGGACGGGTGCCGGGGCAGTTGATCTGCACATCCCACACATTGTAATTTTTTGCCACTGAGGCAGAGGGTTTGGCAGGGGTCAGAACCGGTTTCATAGGGGTCTTGTCAAGCAATTCTCTCTGGGATTTCCAGAAAGCATCAAAATCCGCAGGCTCTTCAACGCCGATCTGAAGTTTTTCAGGTTCAACCAGAGCGCCGATACCGCCGATGATCTGGCGCATTGCACCAGAGCGGTCTTTCTGAGTGGCGATCTTTTTGCCGTCATAAAGAGTGCATCTCAGCTGGATCCAGCCGGGAACATCCATTTTTGCCTTGTATTCAAAAGGTTTTTCGCCGGTGGTGAAAAAGCCTTTCTTTTCGGTCACATCGTTATGAGAGTAAAGGAATCCTACTTTGCGGCCCGTTACAGCCTTG
>JAGBWB010000122.1 GCA_017629975.1 Lentisphaeria bacterium | reverse complement strand
GCTGAGGATCTTTCACGATGCGGTAGGAACGGAAATTTTTCTGTTGGACAACATCGTATTTGAAAACAAGGGGCGTGACAGGGCAGAGACTCCCGATCCCCGCATCGGCGAGGAATGTTTCGCTGCCAAGGACTACCTTCAAGATACGGTGCCGCCGCATGGGGATGGCTTCAGGTGAACCAAAGTGCCAGCGTCCGAAAAAATCGGTCACATCATAGCCCAGATAACGGAGCAGTTTGCTGAAAAGTCCGTTGAGTTCAAAACAGTAGCCCCCCTTTTTCTGAATGATGATCCGCTCAAAAAGAGCCTCTGTTTCAAGAGAGGTCACAACACCGCTGCGGAAAAAGGAGAGATTGGTGTAGGGGATCTCCGCCAGATGGGCCGATTGAAGACGGAAGAGATTTTCTTTACAGACAGCTTTGGCATCAGAGCAGCCTAAAACTTCAAGATAGAGCTTTGTCATGGAATCGGTCAGCATAGTGTATTTCCTTAAATTCAAAGATTTTATTGCAGAGTACGGGGCACAAAGACCTTTTTCAGTATCTCTTCGCATTTGCCGCAGTGCGTGCAGTTGACGGCGCAGTCGGCAGGGAGTTCTTCAAAGCTGGTGAAAAGGGCGTTTTCAATGTATCCTGAAGAGGCAAAGAGCGAAGAGAAATTGGGTTCCATGAGACCGGCAAGGTCGCCTGAATAACTCCGGTTGGCGTAGGCGGCGATGACGGTGCGGGGGCGGTCGTGCTGTCTTGTGGCGATTTTGATGAAGTCCGCAAGGTCATCATAATGGTGAAGATCCTCAGGTCTGATCCAGCTGCTTTTGAGAAAATCCGCCATGTGTTCTCTGTTCCGGTAGTGTTTCATACAGAAAGTTGTCATGGCATCAGGCAGGTTCCGCTGTTTGTATACATCTTTCTGGTGGGCGACCAGATTGTCATGAAAGGTCTGCGCCGGACAGTTCCGCAAACAGCCGCTGTTGGCGAGAATACCCATTTTTTTACCGTGGTCATCACACCATTTTCTGAAAAGTTTCACCGTTTCAAGATTTCTTTGCAGATCCCTTTTGATGTAGAAACTGTCAAAAAGGTCTCCCAGAAACTCCAGGGCCAGGGTGCTGTCAAGTCGCATGTTGACCGAGGCGCGCCTTTCTATGGCGGGAAACTCTTTTTTCAGCACATTTGCCAGAAACGGAGAGGCTGTGGTGACGATTTCAGGGAGCAGATCCCGGGACTCAAGATAAGAAAGGATCCCGCAGTATTCCGCAGCAAGGTGCTCTGAAATGGCGTCGGCACCGTAACAGTTGCCGTTGAAAAGCAGATCCAGTTTGAATCCCTGTGAACGCAAAACACCAAGCTCATACTCCATGCGTTCCTGAAGTTCCCAGTCGGTCAGAGGGACTCCGGGCCGCCCGGAGGGGGTCGAACCCCAGGAAAAATAGATCTCGCCGATACTCTCTTTGTAATCGGAAACGATCTCTGAGAAGAGTTCCGTGTTTTCCGTTGCCTGATATCCAACTGCCAATAAGGGTTTCATCTGTTTGGGGTCTTTCCTTAGTGTAAAATAGCCTGAACTTCAATATAACACTCCGGGAAAAATATTGCAATCATCAATCTCCTTAAAAAATGATTTTTCTGCCTTTTTTTTCTTGCAAAAGAGCTTGAGAAGTATTATATTAAGCTGTCATCTGAAAAATTAATTCATCAATGCTGAAAGGTGCTGCTGTGCCGGGAAATGAACTTGTCCAATCCCTTGTCCGTGCGCTTGATATAATGGAGTCCGTTTCCCGTTCCCCCTCCGGCGTCCGGCTGGCAGATGTGAGCGAAGAGTTGGGACTCAATACCACCACCGCTTATAATCTGATGCGGACCCTTGCCGAAAGAGGCTATCTGCAAAAGGATTCTCTGAGCCGCTACCGTCTGGGCAGGGGCGTGACAGAACTGCTCATTCAGGAGCGCTCCAACAAACTGATGCAGAGCTCCGGTACCATGCTGCTGAAATTGAGTTCTGCCATGCCCGGATGTGTGGCGGGGGTGACGAATCTTTGTGACTGCCACCTGAGGACGCTCCTGAGAGTCTCCCCTGAAAGGCGTAATGTGCTCCAGTATCCGGTCAGTGTGACGCTGCCTTTATACTCTTCATGCACAGGCCTTGCCTTTCTCATGCAGAGCATTTACGCCCCCGGACTCTTCAGTTACTGGCCCTTTGAGGAAAACGGCGCAAGTTTCTGGAAAAGCAAAGAAAATCTTGACGCTTTTCTTGAGAAATCAAGAGCTCAGAACTTTGTCACCATGGAACTGTGCGGCACACGGGATTCCGGCATCGCCATGCCCCTTGCCGAAAATCATGTCATCAGCCTCAGATGTCCCAAAGAGGATTTGAAACGCGGTATACGGCTGCTTCAGACAGCCGTTCAGAAAATAAGAGAAAAAACAGGAGAAAATTGACAATGAATGTTGATTACAATGATCCCGTTGCCGCTGCAAAGTGGATCAAACAGCGGGGCAAAGAGTTCGGCGCCGATCTGGTGGGTATTGCTCCCATGAGCCGTTTTGAAGGCGCACCGAAACAGATGGATCCCCGTTATATCATGCCTGAGGCAAAAAGCTGCATCTGCCTTGCTTTCAGAGTGCTGCGCGGAAGTTTGCGGGGTATTGAGGAAGGTACTTTTTTCAGCAATTACTCCGGTATGGGATATGGCGGTATCACCTATATTTTCATGCCGCAGGCGGTGAATAACATGGCGCGGGAAATTGAAGATCTGGGCTATGAAGCCTTCCCCATGGGGCACCAGAGCGACTGGCGCGCCATTGACAACGAAGGTATCCTGCGTCAGGGTTTCAGCAAACCTGTCGCTCCCGGAAAGCCCGCTCCCGATATTATGGTCCACCTGCGTATCGCCGCCTACCTGTGCGGCCTGGGCGAAATCGGATGGAGCAAGATGCTCATCACTCCTGAATTCGGTCCTGCCGTCCGCGTGGGACTGGTTTTCACCGAAATGGAGCTTGAACCCGACCCCATCTACGAAGGTCCCCAGCTCTGCAACCGCTGCATGGCGTGTGTCCGTGCCTGCCCCGGACACAGCATCAGTGCTGACAAGTCCGTGAAAGTCACCGTCGCCGGACACGAACTTGAGTGGGGCGAGATCGACACCGAAGGATGCGACCTTGCGTTCCGCGGCGCCGAAGAGGGCGGCGGAAACTACATCAAGGGTTCTGATAAATACCGTCCCAATGCCATTTCTCCTTTCTACCAGGCGCCTCCCAAGGTCTACAACGCCGGTAAAGCTGTCTGCGGCGCCGGCGGCTGTACCCGCGCCTGTATTGCCAGTCTTGAGGCAAGAGGCGTTCTCACCCGCAAGATGAAAAAGCCCTTCCGCCGCTACCAGCCTTGGAAAGTGGATTGGAGCAACTATGAAAACGAAGTGAAAGATCTTCCCGGCGGCACCATTGGCATCAACACCAAACTGGATACCGACTGAGGTGTATGATGTTTGAACTCAATGAAAAAAAGTTGAGACTGCGCCGTTACTTTGACGGAAAACCCATTGTCTGGGTTCCTTTCTGGGGAATCTCCAAACTCCGCAGAAGAGGTCTGAGTTTCGCAGGGGAGATCCCCGGTGACATGATCTCTTATGATCAGTGGTACGCCAGGATGCTTTCAGCTGAAACCTTTGACCAGCTTGCCGATATGGGCGTCAATCTGGTGATCTTGCCTTTCTCCCTCGGGGGGACTGCGGAGCATGAGGCTCAGGAGCATGAGGATTTCCGTCAGGCGGCGGCGCTCTGCGCTGAAAGAAAGATCGCGGCACTGCCCTATTTGCAGTACCAGAATGTTCTTCAGGAGTCCACGCCCTGCGACTACACAAGCTACGGCGTTTCTCCTGAGGGCAAGCCTTTCGGCTACTCCTATTACAGACGGACTCTCTGCCAGAGTTCTGAAGAGTTTCAGAGCTACTTCAAAGAGGTGATCCGCAAGGCTCAGGAAAGGGGCGCCAACGGTCTCTGGATCGACAACAGTTATTTAAAACCCTGTCTTTGTCCGGAGTGCCAGGCGCGGTTTGTGAAGTTCCTGAAAGCAGAGCGCGCCGACATGCTTGAGGAACTCCATCTGATCCCTGAAAAGGTGGAAGTCCCCTGGTATATCGGTCAGCATGCACCTGATCCGGTGGCTATGGCTTATCATGAGTTCAATATGAAGCAGAACCTTGAAAACATGCGTGTTTTCCGTGATGAGATGCGCCGCTGGAATCCTCAGGGACTTTTTGCCTCCAATCCGGGGATCCACCGGGGACTGGTCAAGGCGTTTGCGGGTATGGATGCGGTTCCTTTTGTCCGGCTTCACGATATCATCTATATTGAAAACGGTCAGGTCGCCGATGTGGATGAGGGCGTCAGAACCGGGAACTACCGCGCTTTTGCCGACTGCGAAGCGGCAGGAACTGTGGCGGTTTCAGGCGCATGGCGTCACCGCAGCGCCCGGCCGGGGGAATATTTCCACTCTGAGATGCCCGAACCCCATGAGATCGTGCCTGCTGTTTTTGAAGGTATGCTCAACGGCAACATGACAGGAGCCTACTGGCTGATCCGGGAGACTCCCGACAAGTACTGCTCCAGCGGTGAAGATAAGGTCAGAGGATACTTTGAACATGCACCCATGAAAGCCCGGCTGAAAGAGCTTTTCGGAACTGTTGCAAAACTTTCCGGCGAAAGTTTCAACCCCGCTGATACCGGAGTCCTCTATGTGGGGGATTCATGGAAATTTGACTACTACTGCTTTGAGGAGTCCCGCTACTCCATCACCGAAGCCTTGAGTTCCGCCAATATTCCCTGGAGAACCATCATTGCTCTTGATGATATCAAAGAGCTGAAACTTCTGATCGTTCCCATGGCACGGGTCATGAGCGATGAATTTATCGCCGCTCTGGAAAAGGCTTCTGCCGGTGTTCAGGTGCTGGTGGTGGGTGCCGATGCCGCATATTTCAATGAGAAAATGCTCCGCCGCAACGATTCTCCTCTGGCACAGCGTGCCGGGAGCAGCCGCTACGGGAAAGAGGCTTTTTCCGTTGCCGGAAATTGGCATCTGCTGCGGGATGACGGCGTCAGAGGCAGCAAGTTCCAGCGTCTTTACCCCTCAGAGACCCCCATGTGCCGGACGGGCTATCTCCTTTCCGGAACTCTGGTGGAAAAGGTCAAAGAACTCAATCCCCCTGCCTTTACTGTGGATGGGGATGTGGCAGTGACGGTCAGGCGCACTCAGGAAGGCAGAGAGTATATGCTCTTCCTTGACTACATGCTGCCTGAAAGGGAGTCCTGTGTCAAGGTGGAGTTCGGCAAAGTCCGCAAGGGCGTCTTCACTCCCCTTGATGGTGCAGCTGTGCCCTTTGATAGCAGTTCGCTGACCATTCCTGCATTCCGGTCTTTCGGGTATATAGAATTTGCAGAATAATTCATGAGGATAAAGAGAATGAAAAAACTGTTTCTGCTTCTGATTTGTCTGGCAGTTGCTGCCGGCGGCGCTGAAGTTAAAAAAAGTGCGCCTAAAAAGAAAGCTGCAAAAAAGATCATCCCTGCCGGGATCGTCATTGATTACAAATGTACTTATGACAATACGCTTCAAAAGGCTATGGTGCAGTATGCTTCAGGCAAGGAGGCGCGTCCGCTGGTGGTGGCGCTCCACACATGGAGCAGCACTTATTTACATACTGCCGCATATTTTGCTCTGGCGAAACAGTATGATGTGCATGTGATCGCTCCCAACTTCCGCGGCCCCAATACAGTGGGGAATCCCCTTTCCATGGGCTCTGATGCGGCTGTCGCCGATATCGTTGACGCCGTGGAGTGGATGAAGAAAAAGGTCAAAGTCGATCCTGAACGCATCTATATCATCGGCGGTTCAGGCGGCGGACACATGGCGCTCCTCATGGCGGGACGCCACCCTGAGATCTGGGCGGGCGTTTCCGCCTGGTGCCCCATCAGCGATTTGAAGAAGTGGTGCACATTCCACAAGGGTAAAGGGTATGGCGCTCAGATCATCCGCAACCTCAAAGCTGATCCCCGCAGCGATGCGGCGGCGGCGAAAAAGGCGGCTGAACGCTCACCTGTGAGCTATCTTGCCCGCGCCCGGGAGGTAGCTCTTGATATTGCCACCGGGATCCATGACGGACACAAGGGAAGCGTCCCCATCAGCGAGACCTTCAACGCCTACAACTGCGTTGCAGCAAAAGCGGATCAGGTTCCTCAGGAAACCATCACTTTCATGGTTGAAAAGGAACAGGCCCCTGCCGGGACTCCTGAATTCAAGGATCCCGGATACGGTAGACGCAAGGTTCATTACCGCAAGGTTTCAAAGAATGTGCGCGTCACCATTTTTGAGGGCGGACACCACATCCTTTCCCCCTACGGATTTGCCTGGCTCATGCAGCAGCGCAAAGGAAAACCCGCCGTTTGGCAGAATGTCAAAGGCAGTGGAAAAGCTGAAAAACTGAACCGGTAAAGCTGTTTTTTGTACCGATGCCGCCGCAAGACAGATCAAGTGTTTTGCGGCGGCTTTTTTACCGGCCTTTGCCGGGCACAGCGCCTCGTTAAAAAAATAATGTCTGTTTTATGAAGTTGCTTTTTTCAGAAAAAATGTTTTGTTCCCTCTTGACATAGCATATTGTTTCCTTTATCTTATAATCAAGGAGAACAATTATATGCCGCGATTTCTTGAAATTTATACACTGCTCCGGTCCCGTATCGCTTCGGGGGTATTGCTTCCGGGCAGCCGGTTGCCGGCAGAGCCTGCACTTGCCGTTGAACTGAAAGTGTCAAGAAAGACGCTGCGTAATGCCTTGACTCTTCTACAGAAAGAAGGATTGATCCGGCGGACGCCTCATAAAGGGACATTTGTTTGTGATTTTTCAGGAAGCACTGAAAAAAGAATTCTTTTTGTCAATGCGGATCAGATCAATGAGGGGCCCTGGCCTTCGACACGTACGACATATTATACCTATCCCGGCGTGCTTCAGCGCTGCCGGGAGCTGAAGATCGAGTGCGATCAGGTTAATATCCGCATGGTGAAAAATATTATGCCTCTCGGGGAGAGTTATAAGGGAATTATCCTTGAAAGCCCCCGTGTCGGCAGTTTTCCTGAAGAACTGGCTCTTTTGCGGGAACAGAAACTTCCCATGCTTAATATTGCCGGATTTGAAAAGACTCCTTCGGCGTGTCAGTGTCCCTGTGTGTTTCCTGACAGAAAGAAAGCTTTTCTTGCAGGTGTTGAACATTTGCTTCGCCGGGGCCATCGCCGTATTGCCTTTTTGCTCACTCTGAATTGGCAAAAGGTTCAGGAGCGGCTTCGCATAGACGAAAAAGAGTTTGTGGAACAACTTGAAAAATTGGGGCTGAAAAAGGAACAAATCTCTATCGGTTTCTGCGACAACAATAATCCCGACGATATGATCGCACAGACGATAAAACTTTTTTCAGGCAAGGAACCCCGTCCCACGGCGATTTTCTGCGATACGGATGGTATTGCAGCTTTTGCTTATGAGGGGCTGCGGCGGTTGGAACTTGCTATCCCTGAAGATGTGGCCGTGCTGGGATTTGTGGGCTGTCTTGCCAATTGTCTGCTGAAACCGGGGCTTTCGACTGTGGATTTCGATTATAAGAGGATGGCGGCGTTTGCTGTTGATCTGCTGCTGAGTCCTGATTATGCCGGATTACCTCCGGTGATTTATACTCCTTTTGAAGTGGTTATGCGTGAGAGTACTTCTATTATTAGGTATGAAATGGAAAGGGACTGAAAAAATTATTAAAAATGCCTTCTTGCTGTTACCGGAAAAGAATTTAAAATACATAGAGTTTTTTAACAAAAATAATTTCAGGAAATCAATTATGAAACGTTTTTTTACGCTGATCGAATTGCTGGTTGTGATTGCAATTATTGCGATCCTCGCCGCCATGCTTCTGCCCGCTTTGCAGCAGGCCCGGGACCGTGCCGCTGCCGTCAAATGTCAGGCCAATATGAAGACTCTCGGCAGTGCCTTTGTCTTTTATCATCAGGACAACAAAGGCTTCTATCCCGGTTGGTGGAGCGGTGACGGCGGCAGCGGAACATCACGCAACTGCTGGCTCTTTACTCAAGTCCGTACAGGAAACATGACAGGCGATTGCGGCAATCTTGCTCAGTATGTGGGGC
>JAGBWB010000121.1 GCA_017629975.1 Lentisphaeria bacterium | reverse complement strand
TTTTAGCTGCAATTTGCGGCGAAAAAACTAAAACAAAAATTGAAATAACGGCAACCCCAAAAGACCAAACATTCAAATTTTCAAATGTGTTTTTATAATCTTTTACTTTAGAATTCAATGCCAAATCAGCTAATATTGCAGCTGCTCTTTGGGATGCTTTTTGATTTTCTTCTATGGTTCCTTGTTTTTTTGCCAGTGCATTAAGCTGTTCTTTCTTCAAATTTTTAGCTTGTTGCTCACCATCTTTCTCTAGCTGTTTTTGACATTTCGCAGTCTGTTTTGACAATTTTGCGATATAGTCAATAGTATGGGTAACAAAAACCTCATAAGCTCGCCTGTCAGATCCTTTGATGATATTTTTTATTGAGTCTGAAATAGTAGATACCCCATTTGTACCCACTGCAACTGAGGCAATCCATGTGACATAGTCCACACTTGTATAGGCAGATTTTGAAAAAATCACAGATACATATTTCCAACAGGCACCACCGCACAAACAGAAAAAATTCCACAAACTTTCGCAGAAAGTCGTATCTTCCATTATCTTCACCTTACAAGCAAATATTATTGAAGGCGTAAATCAGTTTTTGCGCGGCTATAGGATCATTGCCGGAAACATCGGCCTCAGGCTTACATGAATCCTTCTCAAGGCGCACCGCTGTTCCATTTGTCGAAAAATTGATAGGAGTAGGGGCCTCATTACCCTTTTTCATCGCAATCCGCGTGACATTTTCTTCAATTTGCACATTATTGCCAAGTGTTTTTTTGAAGTATTCTGCTTCGCAAGCATTTGTACAGGCAAGATGGAAAGTTACACCACGCTCCACAGCCTTTTTAACCTCAACCAAAAAATCTGCGTTGTTAAAACACTCTTTGTCAAATTTTTCTGAATAAAAATAGACATCTCCGTTGTCGGGAGTGTGCTTTACAATCAACTCATTGATAATTGTTGCATGCGCTTTGCTGCAGTTGGGAATGAGAATTGGACTTTTCTGAGCAAAAAGAGTATCAACAAGCTGACGGTATTCCGGCAACATCAAATTTGCCATTGCTTCCTTTTGCTTGGTTACATCGCATTTTTCACTCATATTCTCAACTCCTGCTGTTTAGCGTTTGATATTTCCAGTTCCATAAAATACTATAAAATGCCAAACTTTTCAAGTTTTTTCCATAATTTTTTCGTTTTTTTTTCGTTTTTTTTTTCGTTTTTTTGCAAACTCCCGAATAGGATAATGCTGTTCTCTGATCAAGAAACAGAATGTCAGGATATTGAGCACGGATTCAAGCGGCTGCTTAATGATACGCCTTGAAGATCTCTCTTAACTCAGCAGTTGTATAGGCCCGGAAGCCGCCGTCGGTCCGGATCAGAGCGGCGGCGGGATCAAAGGCAAAGCCGCTGTCGCTTTCGATTTTGACATCCTCAGGTTTTGACATAGGCTTGATTGAACCCAGTGTTGCTGCCTTTTTTGCGGAACAGTTGGAAAGATCACAGTTACAGTCAATATCATTCGGAGGCCAGAAAACTTTGAGCCAGGGATCACGCTTATCGATGATCATGCCATCGTATTTCTGATGGCTCGCCCTGGGGAGACTGCTCCCCACGGAGGCTTGATAGATCACATAGGGAAACATCTTCAAGTTCGCCGGGCGGTGCATGGCTTCATACTGTCCCACAGCTCTTGCCATCTTGGCGTTCTGATCCAGAATCAGATTCAGCCTTGCGGTGCTTGCCAGATTGCGTAAACCTTTTGAACCATCATCTTTGCCGTGGGCTGTCGCATACTGCCGCAGCAGATGCCGGGCTTCATCCCGGCTGATTTCCCCCAGACAATATCTATCAGAAATTTTCCTGAACCCTGTCAGCAATTCTTCATCTTCAATTCCGTCGTAGGTAAAAAACATATTGCTTTGTATTTCAACTGGAAGTTTTGCCAATTCTTCAAAGGGCAGGTCCGTTGCAATATTCAAACGATTAAGAATCCAGTCTGTTTCTGATTGAGAAAGCATAGTAGGTCACCGTTTTTTTTCGTAGATTTCAGCGGCTTGAGCAAGTAACTCATAACGTTGTGATTGTGTCATGCCGCCCCAATATGACAGTATCGCAGATGTTGAAATATCCAAGATGTCAACGTTCAATTCAGCAAGTTTTTGAGTCACCCGTTCCCAATAGTTAATATTATCTTTCTCTATTTTTTCTACACTTTTTGCAATATTTTCAGCACACAAAACGGTATCATGTAACGTTTTAGCGGTGGTGGGCGCGATTTGGAAATATGGAGCTATGTGTGGCAATAATTTTTGCCATGCTTCACTTCTAATTGTTTTGACCCCACCATTAATATATTTGTTGATATTTTTGCAGGATACACCTGAAATGTCAGCAAGTGCTTTTTGCGTGCCAAGGTCATCCACTGCTGCTTTTATGGCTTCTATAATTTCTTGTTTCAGTCTCATATTTTCCCCTGTTTTTACCTAATATATCATTTTTTTTATGAAAATTCAAAAAAAATACAGAAAAATACAGAAAATCTCTTGATTTCTCTTATAATCTCTACTATATTATAAAAAGAGATTTTAAGAGATCAAGAGAGGAGCGATCATGACACGCTTAAGGCATTTTAGGATAGAAAATAAAATGACACTCAGGGAAGTTGCGAAAAAAGTTGACGCGTCTATTCAAAGTGTACATGCACAGGAAGTCAGAGGGATCAGAACCATCAAAAACGCCAAACGGTATGCCGTTGTTTTGGGCTGCGACTGGCGTGACCTGCTGGATGATGAGGAAGAAAAGCAATAATGGAAAAGTTTGTACTTGAAACATTGTTGGCACTCTTTGTGACCGGTGTACTTTATTTGCTTTTCAGTCTGCTGCCTGCATTTGATTGGCATTTTGTTTTGCTGTTTTTGATTGTACGCCACGCCTTTGCCAATCCCCAAAGAAAGGAAAACAACTAATGCTCAGACCACAGCTCAGTCAGCACGATTGCCTTGCTCTTTTTGATCGGGATCGGTCAACTTGGGCGGAAGTCAAATTTTACCCCGACACAGTTACCTGTCGCCGGATGCTGCGTTTTGCTGACTGGGCTGCGAATTTTCCCCAAAACTATTATGCTGCACGGCGGAACTATGAGGCTCCGGAGCTCTCTTACCGGGAGCTTGCTTTTATGGCAGGGATGCCTGAATCAACATTCCGCAGCAGACTCAAGGCGGTTTACTGGATCGATGATCCGCAAGACTTTTCTGACCTTGAACTTGACTGCTATGACGTGGAAATACCGGCACTGCCGGTGCCCCCAAAAGAACGGGGAAAATGCACCACTTATAAATACGCCATCGCTCTGGCGGACTTTGCCGCCGCAGACCGGATCCGCTGGGAGTGTATCAGAGCATATTACTCTTGGGAAGTGGCACAGGCTGAACTTGGAAGAATTTACGGCATCAGTCAGGCGACGGTGTCACGGTATATAGACTCTTTAAATACTATTAAGAAAGGAATTGATTATGAGGTTTTATGAGACGCTCAAGATCGCGGCCTTTGGGGCTGTTTGCGGCTTTGCCCTGGGGCTTATTACCTATTGCTGGGTGCACATCATCTGTCAGACAAGTCAGACCTGTCAGACCTGTCAGACCATAACAAAATAAAGGAGAACAAACAAATGCGAATCACGATCATTGAACTGTCACCAGAAGAACTCAACGTCATCGGCACGGCAGAAGAAGTGCCGGAAGTGTCGGACAAGTCGGACAAGTCGGATCCGGGGCACCCCAAAAAGTACCCGCAGCCCGGCGAAGCCGGGGGAGCAGTCTCAAACGACTGCGACGGCAACTTTTTGGGGAATGTCAGACTCTTTGGTCAGGAACTTTGGGGCAATGGTGATGCCACCTTGCGGGACCTTGTGACTTTGACCATAGAGCACTTCTGTCTCAGTACCGCCGACTTCGCCCGGATCATCGGTGCCAACCGGAGCACCGTGTCACGCTATCTCAATCACGGTCAGTGCCGGGAAGCGGTGTTGCTTGCCTGCACAAATTTCTTTGGGTCTGGGGGCTCCCCCAAAAGTACCCAAAGCCCGGCGCAGCCGGGGGAGCAGTCTCAAACGACTGCGACGGCAACTTTTGGGGGTAGATAAGATGACAATCTTGAAAGATCATCGCAAATATCAGGCTATGTCCGTTTCAGAAGCAGACGATCTCTTTTTGCGCCTTGCCGCTGTCAAAGCCGCCATCGACAAAAAGAGTGCCGCTCACAAGAAAAGAATCGCCGATCTGGAAGCTGCCCACAAAGAACAGATCCAAGCCGAATTGGACGAAAAAGAGGCTCTTGAAAAGGAGCTTGGCTCCTACATTCTCGCCAATCCCGGGCGATTTGTCAAACCCAGAAACCATCAGGTGGGGAGTGTGGGCAGTTACGGCATCACCACAGACCCGGCTTACGTCCAGATCAGCGACAAGGAAGCCTTTATCCGGTTCGCCCTTGAGAATGGTTACGAAGACCTCTACCGCACAGAGCATACCCCTGACAAGGTATCTGCTATGCGCCGTCTGATGGATAAAGAGCCTATCCCCGGAGCGATCCTTGTCCCTGCCGGAGATGTGGCAAAATTCAGTTTCAAAAAAGGCTATGCTGAACAGCTGGAAAGTGTGGGGTAACAGATGAACGATTTGGAAATTTTGGCTCTGATCGAAAGAGGGGACCTTACCCCTCTTTCTCAAGACGACCTAACCCGGGGCGCGGCTTTCTGTCTGCGGGTTTCAGCCAAGACGCCCAGCGTCCTTGCTGTGGTGGTGGCGAAACTGCGGAAAGACTACATTACCGATGTGACTGAATGGAGCGCCTACTGCAAGCAGAACTTTGGTCTTGAGAAGGCATATCTGCACCATATTCACAAAGTTGGAAAATATTTGCACAGTGTCGCATGCGACACTCCGAAAGTGTATACAACCTTGTTTCATCTTGCGTATGAGAAGCAAATTGCTATCACTCAGATCCCTGTCATTGAGATCGAGAATTTTATCCGGCAGCAGACCAAGCCGCTGGCGAAAATGCCCCGAGCAGAGGTCCGGGCAGCGGTCAACCGTTTCCTCCATCCTGAAGGTATCCCTGCCGCCCCCGCCAAGCAGTCCGAACAGCTCCTTCTGCCCGGTTTCGGCAAGTGGCTGGAGACTGCTACAGGATTTGAAGCGGAATCCATCGTCAGAGCAGTTGACGACGATGATACCGCAGACCGCAGTTACCGTGCCGGTTGTCTGCTGCTGGGAGCCGCTCTGGACTACCAGCGGCGGCAGGAGACCCCCGATACAGTTATGCTTTTGAACCTTAAAACTGCCCTCCTGGATGAGGTGCAGGCCATTGAGAACATTTTAGCACAGGAGTAAAGAAAAGATCATGGGGCTTTTTGATCTGACAAAAAAATCTGCCAAGCCAGTCGCCATCACCACCGCCAAGGCTATGGTGGGCAGGCCTGTCGGACCCACCGCCGCCAAGGCTATGGTGGGCAGGCCTGTCGCCGTCAACAGCAACGGGCGGAAGGCGGTCGATGCAGCTGTGCTTCCCGCCGAAGCCCGCGCCAAGGCGTGGGAGCGGCTGCGCTTCGTCAGGGCTGTCCTTGAGGTCAAAAAGGCCCACCGTCTCAATGAAAAAGAGGCAGCCGAATTTGTCGCTGCCACCCGCACGGAGGAATTCCCCCTTTTGCGCTCCGCCGGAAAAGGGGGCAAGTCTGCGCTCATCTATAATAACTTTCGGAACTGGCGGCGCGCCATCTCTGAAGCCATTGATGATGAAACGGCTTTGGAGCTTCTCTGTGACGGATACACCAGAGGAAGGCAGCCCCTCAAAGGAGATCAGCTTTTCTGGCAGTATTTTCACGCCTTTTACCTTAACTTGAACTGCCTCCCCCTTTCCGTCGCCTACCGTATGGCCGTCGAAAAGATGCGCTCCGCAGCCCCCGGAGCCGCTTTGCCGACCCTTTCACAGGCACGGTACGATGTGGCAAATATGGACCTGATGACCGTTATTATGGCAAGAGAAGGGGAAACCGCCGCCCGGAATATGTGCGTTGACTTTATCCAGCGGGACTGGTCTGAAGTCCCCGCCGGATACTGCATCATCGGCGACTCCCGTACCTTTGATACCCGTGTGCGGGTCTTTGATGATGCCGCACAAAAATGGCACGCCGTGCGCCCCACCATCGCCGCTCTTATCGATAGCCGCTCCTGGTACTTTGCCGCCTACTGGATCACAACAGAACCTGTCAATACCTACACTCTTATCAATACCCTTGCCCTTTACTGTGCCGCCAATGGGGGCCAGCCCCCCGCTGTC
>JAGBWB010000120.1 GCA_017629975.1 Lentisphaeria bacterium | reverse complement strand
GTATATCTCAAGAAGCACTCTGCCCTCCTTGACAGCGCCGTTGACGATGGCAAGATTTTTCCCCGGCATGCCGCAGCATAACAGAGTCATCTCATCAGCAGACCATTCAGGGGGGACCCGGTCTGTGACAAGACAAATTTCCGCTCCGGGGAAGTTTTTCTTTGCCCAGCTGACCGCCCGGGGAACATTGCATTCGGGTTCTTCCCCTTTCCAGTGTTCAGTAAATTCAAAAGCGCTCTCCCCTTTGTTCAACACTCCGGTGCCGCTGCCGCACAACACCCAAAACACCCGGCGGCCGGGGAATTGCTCCAGATATTTTTTTACGGCGGCGGCGCCCCTGGTCCGGGCGGCGGCATTCATGGAATAGGAGTCGTTGAGCAGAATCACGGCAGGGGGAAATTTTTCTTTCTCAACCACAAAAAGAAAGGCACCGCCGCAAATCATGCAGATGAGGGCAAGGAGTTCAAGAAAAAAACTCAAAGGCAATTTCCGCAAGGTCAGCCCGACAGAACTCTTTTCAGCAGCGCCTTTTTCCTCCCAGAGAAAGAGAGCCTGAGTAAAAAAAACTTTTCCCCGGTACTTGAGCAAGTAGATAAGAAGCAGGATCACTGCACTTCCGCCAAGGGTGAAGAACCATGGATTTTCCCATCCCCATATCATTGCAGTATCCCCTCCCGGCAAAAGTTTTCCACATTCCAGTTTTTCACAACATCTGCCCCATTGAGAAAAAATATGGAGGCGTTATGAGAACGCGCCACCTCAACATACCGGCTTTGAAAATTACTCAGCTCTTCCCGGTAACGCTCAAGAGCGGCACTGTCAACATGGATCACCTTGTTTGCCCCCGATTCAGGATCCGTGACCGTAACAGCTCCTGAAAGAGAGGGGAAAAGCTCCTCAGCCCCCAGCACCTGAAGAATGATCACATTTCCCCCTCCCAGATTTTTCATCAATTCACCGGGAGCCATGTTGAAAAAAAGGTCGCTGATCAGGATCCTGACACCGTTCCTGAAAAGTCCGGAGCGCAGCTCTTCAAAGAGGGGAAACGGCTCCTTTCTGCCCCCTTGAGCAGGGACTTCCCACAGTTCCGGTTCACCGGGAGCGGTCATTTTCATCAGTGCGTCACCGATTCCCCAGACCTGAAGAGAAAAGTTGGCATTGAGAGCACTTTTGGCAAAGAAAGCTCCCATGCCGAGCATGGCGGCCTTTTTGCCGTAAAACTCCATGGAGCGTGAAAAGTCCAGAATAATATCACACCGGGGTGAGGTTTCCTGAGCGAATCTGCGGACCATAAGCTGTTCGCTCCGGGCGTAAAGACGCCAATCCACCCGTCTGAGTTCATCCCCTGCCCGGTAGGCGCGGTAGTCGGCAAACTCCATGGCTCCCCCTGTGCCGGAACCGGTACGGCTCCCATCAAAGGAACCGGAAGAAACCGGGGGGACGAGTTTCAAATTTGCAGCGGCTGCTGATGCCGCTTTTATACATTTTTGCAGCTCCTGATCCATCTGATATTTATTCTCCTGTGCATAAGATACCACAGGAATCGCTCTTTGTCAAGATAAAAGAGGCTCTATCCGCATCAGTTTCCGGAGTCGCACCAGTGGAGAAAGCGCAAGGTTTTGAGTCCGTCAAACCAGATATGAAAAGCCGCTTGCAGCTTTTGAGGTTGCGTATTGCGCCGTATTCCGGGCCAGACTTTGAAAAAACGCTCTGTTTCAAAAAAAGGACTTTCCGGCAAAAGGGGGGTATCTGTGTCAAGAGTTTCAAAAGAGAGTCTCTGCAAAACCTTTTCCAGACGGTCAAAAGCAGCGTCAGAAACTTCAGAAAGTGCTTTCCCTGAAATAATATCTTTCACAGCCTGCCCGGTGCCGAAAGGCGTCCTCTCTGAGATCCGGGACGAGGGAAAGACCAGCACCTTTTCAATAACGCCTACCCCGGAGGTCTTGGCAAGTTCCTGAAGAAAATAGAAGTCCTCCCCCGCCTTGCGGACCTTCATGCCGCCACATTTCATATAGGCCTCCCCCCGCACGGCAAAGGCAGAACCCACCGTATGGAACGCATAAGGCGAACCGCACCTCTTGAGCTGATTTACATAACGGTCAAGATAGGCTTCATAACGCCGGATCGCAGCTTCGTTTTCATCGTTTCCGGCGCTCTGGTGGCGCAGTCCGCAGACGACGCCTCCCTCCCGGTGACAGTTGAAAAATCCGGCAATTTCTTTGAAATAATCAGCTGAAACAAGGGTGTCCCCATCCATGGAGCAGATGACGGTATCACAAAGATGCTCCGGCGCGCAGCTTTGCAAACAGGAATCCATGCCGATTTTCCGCGCCTCACCCACGCCCCCTGTCAATCCGGGGGCATAGATGGCGAAAAGGGACTCCCACTCAAATTCATTTTCATTGATCCTGCGCAGAAGTTCCAGAGATTCTCTTTCATCAGCCCCCTCGGGGTAATTGATGACCGCCACAACAGCAACCTTTTCTTCTGCACAGAGCGCGGCTTTTTTCAACGACTCGACGGTTTGACCGAAAGAGGCGTTTTCGTTATAACAGGGAATCACCGTAAAAAAACGGTAATCCCCCAGATTTTCCAGAGTCCGGGCGGGGTTGCGGCGGCGGTACTTTTCTATGTCACGGACGGTCAAGGACAAATTTCTCCCACGGAATATCAAGGGGGGCACCGTGATGGATCGTCGCCTCAAGCGCCATGAGAAGCGGATAATCATTGAGATCCGCTCTGCCCTGAGCGGCAAGTTTCCGCAAACTGTTTGCCATGGCTTTGGCAATGGCGACAGACTCAAGGGTGACGCCTGCCAGCATCTCTTTTGCGCGTTCATAAGAAAGTCCGCGGCCCAGCAGAACACCCAGTTTGCGGGTGCGTCCGCCGAAAACGGTCACATAAAGGTCGCCAGCGGCAAGCATAATGGAATCAGGGTCGCCCTCCATGATCTTGAGGAGTCTGCCGATCTCGCGGACGCTTTCACCGAAAAGTCCCGCCTGAGGGTTGTACTTTTCCTGTCCGCCCATGCCCACGATCAATTCGTTGGCGCCAATGGCGGTAGACACAGCGGCGGCGTAAACATTTTTCATGGCAACGGCAGTTTCAACGCCCCGGATATCGGTGGAACAGCTGATATGGTAGTATTCAACAGCCAGACATTTCCGCAGGGCGCAGAGGGTATCGTAATCTCTGCCGCAGAAGGTGACGCAGGTATGGCGGCGGTCAGCCAGTTCGTAACTGGTGCAGGGGCCGCCCACAGCGTTGAAAGAGATGGAGCGTGTCTGATCCCGTCTCATAAGGTATTCGGGGAAAGTTTCAGGG
Organism: Lentisphaeria bacterium; assembly: GCA_017629975.1. Lineage (GTDB taxonomy): Bacteria > Verrucomicrobiota > Lentisphaeria > Victivallales > Victivallaceae > UBA1784. The sequence goes on along the minus strand of JAGBWB010000120.1, from coordinate 19,257 downwards.
ATCCCCTCATCCGTTTCCCGGAGTCCTTTGGTGATGGAAAGAACCACAGCTTTCTCAGGCAGACGGGGGAGCACATAATCTGCGAACCACTCCACACCGAAACTGCTGACGCCGCCGATGAAATAATCGGTCCCTTCAATAACTTTTTCAAGCTCCTCGATCTGGTGATATGAAATACCCTCAGGGAGAGTCCGTTTCATATTGCTGTGCCAATTGTCAATTTTGAGCTGCTCAACGATTTCCCGGTCAAGGGGAGTTCCCACGATCCTGACTTCATGTCCGTTGTCGCGGAGCGGAAAGCTCATGGCAGTGCCCATCATTCCGGCACCGATAATGGTAAAAACACTCATTTTTTCACCTGTAAATTTCTGCTTTAAAAATGAACTTCATATTTTTCTACGCCTTGCCGCCGACACCGGCATTGCGTGAATGTCATCTCAGATTTTCACTCATCATCATTGAGTTTGCAGATCTGGCAGCTGCGGCAATCCAATCCGGCGGGAGGAACATAAAGTTTCCCGGCTTTCACCGCTGCCCGCCGGGCAAAATAATTTTTGGCGGCAAGGATGCACCCCAGAATGATGAAAGCTCCCGGCGCCGCTGAGGCAAGAAGAAAATCAGTTGTCCAGCAGGTTATGATCTTGACCTCAAAGACCGATCCGGTGCTGATAAACTCTCTCAGCGCTCCGAGCAAGGTCAGCGCCAGTGAAAATCCAAGTCCCATGCCGATGCCGTCAAAAATGGAACGCAAAGGCGAATGCTTTGAGGCAAATGCCTCAGCTCTGCCGAGAACGATGCAGTTGACCACGATCAGAGGGATGAAGATCCCCAATGCCCCGTAAATGGCAGGGGGGGCGTAGGCTTTCATAAGCATGTCGATGGCGCTCACAAAGGTGGCAATGACCACGATATAGACGGGGATCCGGATCTTTTTGGGAACAACTCCGGCGATACAGGATATCACCAGATTGCTGCCGCAAAGGACACATGTTGTGGCAAGTCCCATGGCAAGGCCGTTGGCGGCGGAACTGGTGGTGGCAAGGGTGGGACAGGTTCCCAGCAGCAGCACCAGAACAGGATTCTCTTTCCAGATGCCTTTGAGCATATCTTTCAAAGCGTTTTTCATTTTTTCACATTCTCCATAAACTCTCCCCGGTGGATGTGCAGTGTTTTGCCTGCCTGCTCCACGGCGGCTGTCACCGCTCTTGAAGTGATGGTGGCGCCGGTGACAAAATCAAAGGTACCGCCGTCGCGCTTGACCTGCCAGGAGCCATTTTCAGGAACAGTCAGACCATGGAACTGATCCAGAATGGGATTGGGGGGCAGACCTTCGGGTGCAGCCTTGAAGAGATTGAAGAGAGTCTTGCGGAACTTGCGCTCACAGACATTGCTGCCCAGACCGGGGGTCTCCTGCTGCCGGGTGACAAGAACGGCAAGGATCTTTTTCTGCAAATCAAATCCGCAGGTAACTTCAACTTCTCCGGCGTAGCCGTCAGGGGAGATGCTTCTGACAGCAAAGGCCTTGAGTACACCGTTTTTACGCACCGGCATAATGATGACCTTGAACTTTTCAGGAGAAATATAACTCTTTGCCTCCTGATGGGGAAGATTGTCAAAGTCAGGCAGAGAAAGAAGTTTGAAAGACTCCTGAAGGCTCTTTTTCTGCATTCTTTCAATGGGTTCCCGGGTCACGGTGAAAACCAGGGCAAGCACCAGTGCCGAAATCAGAGCAGTGATCCCCAGAAATCCGCCGAGAACCAGCACATTTTCATTTTCTTTGAGCTTCATCACTTTTTCTCCTCCCCTTGCGCTCTGCTGCCGAAAACACTCCGGGTACAGAGACGGTCAATGAAGGGGACAAGGGCGTTCATAAGCAGAATGGCAAAGCTGACGCCCTCAGGATAATTGCCCCATATACGGATCACGGCAGTAATGATGCCGCAGCCGGTTCCGAAAAGGACGCATCCCCAGTTGGTCACAGGCGAAGTGACCATATCCGTCGCCATGAAGATGGCGCCGATGAGCAATCCCCCGGTGAGAAGATGGAAAAGCGCAGGGGGCGTCACTCCGGGGAAGAAAAAGTGGATCACACCTGCAAAGAGAAAAGTGCTCCCCGCAAAGCAGAGAGGCACGCGCCAATTGACCAGTCTGAAAAAGAGCAGTACCGCCAATCCCAGCAGCAGAGCGGGAACACATGTTTCACCGATGCACCCGGGACGGACACCCCAGAAATACTTTTTGAGCAGTTCGGGGGAGTTCACTTTGTCAAAGTTACGGGCGGCTTTGGCTTCAAGCTCTTTGGAGTCTCCGGTATGAACGATCTTCCGAGTGTCGGTCATCAATCCAAGAGGCGTGGCACAGGTGACGCCGTCAAGATCGCCGGCTTTTACCTTTTCCATCATGGACGCTCCGAAAAACACCTCTGCCTGAGGATAATTTTTATCCATGCCCCGGGGAGGACTCCAGATCGTCATGGCGGCTGGCAGCGCGATGAGCAGCCCTACACGGGCGACTACCGCCGGATTGAAAGGGTTGCTCCCCAGACCGCCGAAAACCTGTTTCCCCAGCCAGATGGCAAGAAAGGCGCCGATCACCGGCACATAGAAAGGAACCGTTGCCGGGAGATTCAAGGCAAGAATCACCCCTGTCACCACGGCGCTGAAATCTCCCAGCGCTCCGGAAACAGATTTTTTTGCCAGTTTGCACCACAATGCTTCTGCTCCCACGCATGAAAGAACCGTCACTGCAATGACCAGAAGTGCCCGGAACCCGAAAAGCCATACGCCCGCAGCGGCGACAGGCAGAAGCGCCGCAATGACCTTGACCATGATCTTGCGAAGTGTTTCTGAAGCACTCACATGGGGCGAACTGCTTAAAACCAGTTTGCTCCCGGTGGGCAGCTTCATCTCTTCAGGGATAGTGTCACTCATTTTTTCCAACATCTCTTTCCTTATTTTTCCCGGTGTCATCACTTTTTCTTACGCAGTTCGCTCTTGGCACGGCGGAACTGCTGGACCAGCGGACGCCGCGATGGGCATACATAGGCACATGCTCCGCATTCAAGACAATCCATCACATGTCCTTTCAGTGCCAGATCAAAGCGTCCTCCCTCAATGGCGGCGCAGAGGAGACAGGGGGTGAGTTTCATGGGACACACCTCCACGCATCTGCCGCACCTGATGCAGGGTGCTGAAGAAAAGTTCAGCGCCCTCCCGGGGGGCAGCAGCAGTACGCCTGAAGTGTTTTTGGCAATGGGGACATCAAAGGATCTCTGGGCAAATCCCATCATGGGACCGCCTAAAATCAATTTTCCGGGCTCTTCGGTGATGCCGCCTGCCAATTTTACAGCTTCAATAACGGGGGTACCGATCCGGAGTCTGAAGTTGCCCGGTCTTTTGACGGCTTCTCCGCTGACTGTGACCACTCTTTCGATCAGGGGGATCCCCAGCAGCACAGCATCGTAAACGGCGGCGGCGGAACCGGTATTCTGAACCACACACCCTGCATCAAAGGGCAGTCCGCCGGAGGGGACAGATCTCCCTGTCACAGCATAGATCAGCTGTTTTTCAGCTCCTTGAGGATAACGTGCCGCAAGGACCTGCACTCTGACAGAAGTTCCGGCACATGCCGCTTCAAGGGCGGCAATGGCATCAGGTTTGTTTTCTTCAACGCCGATCACGATATTGGAAACATTGATGATTTTCCCCATAATGGCGGCGCCAATAACGATCTTTCGGGGCAGCTCTGCCATAAGTCTGTGATCGGCGGTAAGATAGGGTTCGCACTCTGCTCCGTTGATAATGAGCGTATCCACCTTTTTCCCGGGGGGCACAGAAAGTTTCACATGAGAAGGAAAGGCGGCGCCGCCCATGCCCACGATCCCGGCTTCACGGATCCTTGTCATCAATTCCCCGCCGCTCTTTTCCTGCCAATTTTCCCAGCATTCAAAGGGCGGTTCGCCGCGCTCTTCGCCGTCGGAGGCGATCACCACAGCCTGAACATTCCCCCCCATGGGGCCGGGAACTTCAACGATGCCTTCAACGGTGCCGCTGACAGGAGCATGAAGATGAGCGGAAACAAATCCGTCCGCTTCGGCGATCTGCTGATATTTGCAGACCTTATCCCCTTTGGCGACACAGGGTTTGGGAGGACGTCCCGCATTCTCAGCCAGGATCACATAATATTTTTCAAAGAGCGGTGCATCAACAACAGAACATCCGGCGGTCAGCTCTTTTCCGTCATACTCCGGGTGCATCCCCCCTTTGAAACTTCTGATCTTGCTCATTTTTCCTCTTTCTTCCAATTTGGATCATGGGTCTCAATATAGTGATGTTCCCGGGCGGAAAGGAGTGCGCCTGTGGGACACTGGATCTTTTCAACATCCTCTTCACCGGGTAAAGAGGCCGCCTCATAGTTGACAGAGGCAAGAGTTCCGGAAATCACAAACTGTTCCGGGGAGTATTTGGCACATTTGCGGCAGCCGATGCACCCCACTTTGCACTGTTTGCGCTTTTCTGCGCCTTTTTCGGGGGAATTGCAGTAAACGTGTATCTCGGCATCTGCGGGAACAAGAGCGATAACACTCCGGGGACACACCTCGGCGCATTTGCCGCACCCCACGCAGAGTTCCCGGTGGACAAGAGCCAGATTGTTGACGATCTCAATGGCTCCGAAAGGGCAGACATTGGCACAGCTCCCCATGCCGAGACATCCGTAACGGCATCCTTTGGGACCGCCTGCGACCATGGCGGCGGCGTTGCAGTCGCAGACGCCGTTATAGTTGAGGCGTTCCTTTGTTTGAAGCATATCACCGCCGCAGCGGACAACAGCTCTTTTGCGGACTCCGGAGTCGGCAGAGATCCCCAGAGCAAGGGCGATGGCGTTGATCTGTTCCTGACTGGAAACAGGGCAGCGGGAGGGGGGATTTTCACCTGCGACCACGGATTTGGCAAAGTCGGCACACCCCGCCTTGCCGCAGCCGCCGCAGTTGGCGCCGGGCAGCAGTTCCTGAACCAGCTCCACCCGGGCATCGCTGTCAGTTTTGAAAAAGCGGGCAAAGAGGGCGATGATCACACCGAGAAGAGTTCCGGTGATCCCCATGAGCAGCAGTGCTCCTGTAATCATTTCCATATACAAATCGTCTCCCGGAATTACTTATCAGCAAAGGCCTGAAAATCCCACAAATGCCATGGCAAGAATCCCTGCGGTAATAAGTCCGATGGGGATCCCCTCAAAGGCTTTCGGCGGGGAGGCAAGTTCAAGTCTCTCTCTGAGACTGGCAAAAAGCAGAAGTGCAATGGCAAAGCCCACGCCTGAGAAACAACCGAAGATGGTGGCATCAATAACAGAGCGGCTCGCATTGAAGTTCAGCGCAGCAGAACCGAGAACGGCGCAGTTGGTGGTAATGAGGGGCAGATAGATCCCCAGAGCCTGATAAAGTCCGGGGGTCAGCTTCTACATGACGATCTCTATGACCTGAACCAGGGCGGCAATGACCAGAATGAAGATCAGCACCTGAAGAAAGGTCAGATCTATCACTTTGCCGTTCCATGAGAACTTCAGCAGATAATTGTAGATAAGTGAAGTACAGAAAGAGGCGACAGTCATCACAAAGATGACCGCCCCGGACATTCCCAAAGCCGTACTGATCCTTTTGGAAACCCCCAGAAAAGGGCAGATCCCGAGAAAACGGGTCAGCACGAAGTTGTAGACCAGTGCCGCCCCAACCGTCAGTTCAAGATATTTCATTGCAAATCATGCACTCCTGAGTAGATTTTTACCTAATATAGCAGAAAACAGCATCATTGTCAAATTTTTTGAACTTGTAAAAGAGTTTTCTGCCGGAAAAATGCTCATTCCACCATTGTTTAGTTGATTGTTTACTTAATATAAACTGATACTATATATTTTTCAAGTCTTCCTCTGAAAAAAATTTTGTAAGCCCTCCTCAAGCAGAAAGCCGCCGATAATCTGTTGAAGAGTTCCGGAAATCTCTTGACTTTGAAGAAGAATGATGTTATAATATACAAACTGTCTTACCTGAAAGGAGTTCATTTCAATGAAACTGCAATTTCTCACCCGGTTCCGCAATATTCTCTGGTTCAGCGCCAAGCGCTACGCCATCGACAATCACAGCCAGCGTGCTGTTGCCCTGACCTATTATACTGTTTTTGCCATTGTTCCCATGGCAGCGCTGCTTTTCGGGATTGCCAAAGGATTTGATCTTGATGTCAGGCTGAAAGAGGAACTCAGCCGCCAGCTTTATCAGCACAAGGAGATCCTTGAATGGGTATGCAAATTCGCCGACACCACCTTGAAACAGGCTCAGGGCGGCATCGTGGCGGGCGTTGGTGTGATCGCTTTGATCTGGACTGTCCTCTGGCTTGCGTCAAACATTGAAAGAGCTTTCAACGATGTGTGGGGACTGCCCACAAGAAAAAATATCTTCCGCCGTTTCAGCGATTATCTGGCGCTCATACTGCTGACGCCGCTGATGCTGGTCATCGTGGGTGCATCAGGTGTGGCTCTGAGAAGTACATTCAACAAACTGGCTGAGGCCGCCCCGGATCTTGGTTCCGCGCTCCCCTGGGTCTTTTCTCTTGCGGCAGATCTTTCGCCGCTGGTGATTTCCATTGTGGTCTTCACCTTGATCTATCTCTTTGCCCCCAATACCAGAGTCCGTTTCGGCAGTGCACTGCTGGCAGGCATCATCGGGGGAGTTCTCTTCCAGCTGCTTCAGGATGCTTTTCTCTTTCTTCAGGGCAATATCTTCAAATACAACCGGATCTACGGAACATTCGCCGTTCTTCCCCTCTTTCTGGTGTGGCTCCAGTGGTCATGGCAGATCGCTCTTTTCGGCGCCGAGATCGGATTCGTCAGCCAGAATCTTGACACCGGTATTTTTAACGGCAAAGGGGACGCAATAGAAAATCTGCTGCTGCGCCGCGCCGATCAAATCGCCTGTGCCGCAATGATCTACAAAGCATTTGCCGGGAATGAAGGCAGCGTTTCTTTTGCGTCTCTTACCAAAGAGATCAATCTGCCGGGAACTCTTCTTGCGTCACAGCTCCACGAACTCTGCCAGAAGCGTGTCATTCTTGCGCTCAACACAGACGGCAATATCTCTTACGCACCCGGATTCCCCACCGACAGTTTCACTGCGGGGGACTGCCTTGCCAAACTTGACGGCAACGATGAACTCCCACCGACACAGGTAGAGATACTCAACCGCACTCTGGATGTGCTGAAAAAATTTGAAAAAAATAACCGTCATACAGATGCAGATACTCTTTTGAAAGATATCTGATTCCTCCCGTAAAAAAAGGACTGCACCTTTTTCAACAGAAAATGGAGGTGCAGTCCCTGTTATTATTTGTTATTTCAGTTTTGTATCTTTTTCAGAGCTTCATCCACGCTCTGCATCAGAGTTTCAAGGGACTCTCTGAAATAACGCTCCCTGTTTTGGGGCAAGGCGCCGAGAGCATCAAGTTTTTGCGCCATCTTGAGCAGACCTTTTTTCAAGTTCCGCGTCTTTTCAGGCGTAAAATGCAGAGAGTGGTGGTAGTCGCCGCAGCTTATGAGAAGCTGATAGATCTCATCGCAGTAGGAGGTAACTTCAGAAGCGCGGCTGCCGAAAAGTTTCCCGAAGATCTCTTTGCGGATCTGCTCCGGATCATTATCAAATTTGTTCCACAACACTCTTCCGGCGCAGCAGAGCTGAAGATTGGCAGGTTTATCCCATGAACTGTGACACTGGCAATCCACCATACCGTCAAATTTCAAACGGTCAAAATCGTTGAAATAACGGCACAGATACTCCGGATCATAACTCATAAAGTGACGGTCAGGCTCCTGTATATGGGTGATATAATTGAAAAGCAGACAGGGAATGGCATCACCCACACACTTCCGCCAATCGGCATAGGCGGCATAGTGGTCGTAATTGATGATCCGCATATCGCGGGCATCATCGTGAGAAGCATTGTTCCGGTAGTCGGGGATCCATCCGGGCAGACGGCACTTTTCATCATCAAGAGCGTGGAAATAGCAGTGGCGCCAGACGGCAAGGTTCAAGATCACATTATCCAGACCTTCCAGAAAGTTTTCGGTGGGGGCTTCAAGCGTTTCAAAATACATGATGCACTCAAGTTTCAATTGAGGAAGTTCTTTCTGCGCCCACAGCGCCACTTTCCGGAAAATCTCCATATACCAGTTGCTGAAAGGTACTTTCAAACACTCTTTGCACTGGCATTTATTATCGTAACCATCTCCCAGCCAGATGGCGGCGATATCCATTTCGTGATGGTGTTCTTTAAGGTAGGTGATGATGTGTTCAACATAGATATCGCGCACCTCCTCCCGGCAGAGACAGATCTGGAACCAGGTGGAAACCGCCACAAGTGCCTGTTCATTGACCTTGCCCTTTGCCTGAAGGATGGCTCTGCCTTCCGCAGGAGTGATACCGTGGTTCGCGGCAAAATGCTCCGGGACACCGTAATTCCAGCCATGGCCGCCTCTTTCGATCAGCAGTCCGTATTTCCGGGCGTACTCCACCATGGTCTGTTTTTTGAGAGCGATCTCTTTGCGTTCCTCCCATGACTTCTCTTTGAGAAGATATTCCACATGCTGCAAGGGGTGGACTCCGTCAATGACCGAATACTCATCCCCGGGGCGCTCCACATCAAAGCCCTCCATAAAGAAGATGTTGTACTTGTTCTGCACCATGAAGCGGATAAGATCATATCCCTCCTGAAGATTTTCCACATCCGGAGCGGCGGCAATGCCTCTGAAAGAACGGCAGGCACTTTCGCTGACATGAAAATCCTCAATGGTGAACTCAACATTTTCAGGGATAATCTCCCCCTCTTTTCCGGGATAGATGAAGTCAAATCCGAAAGCGCGCAAATAGTCAAAGATACCGTAAAGCACGCTCCGGGAATTGGAACCGCGGATGTAAAGTCTGTGATCTTCAGAACTCAGAGAAAAGGAGTCTTTGAACTTTGAACTTTCTTCAGAAACCAGAAGAATATCAGATTCTTCTGAAACAGAGCATTTCACAAATGCCCCTTTGCCGTATGAGATCAACTCTTCCACGCCCAGCTGAAGAACAGAGTTCTCAGCCGGAGCATAAACTTTGTATGCCATATGTGCCATTTCCCTTTTCAAAAAAATTTGTCCGCAATATCAAGATAATGGAGCCAGTCGATTTCGTTTTGAGCGTGTTTCCCGGGACGGATATGGTAGCTGATATCAGAGGTAATGACCGTTCCCACTGCCTGACGGTGAGAACTTTTCAGCACATCCGCCCCGAAAAGGGAATAAACTTCACCCGCATGGAACGCCCCCAGATATTCGCCGTAAGGATCGCTCCAGATATCATTTTCCGCGCTGGCGACCACCAGCTTGCGGGGCGCGATCAGAGACATGAGAAAGTGCTGGTCAAAGTTCTGAGCCTCTTCGTTGGCAATATAAAAGGCAGTTCTTTTGATGAACCAGTGAGGCATGGCAGTGACAAGATAAACGTAAAGCTCCCCGAAACGGCGCTTGGTCATGGCGGCGCCGCCGAGACCTGAATTATTGGCAATGACGATCTTGAAGCGTTCATCAAGCGCCCCTGCCCACAAGGCGGTCTTGCCCAGGCGGGAGTGTCCGTGAAGCACGGTCTTGCTGCTGTCAAACTCTTTTATCTCTTCCACAAGATCCATAAGTCTTGAGCATCCCCACGCCCACGCGCCGATGGAGCTGTACTTTTCGTGTCCCCGTGAATAGCCATTGAAATCTCCGAAAAGAGAGTAGATACTGTCGCTCCAGCCGTCAATATGATCCGGGAAGAAATCATTGTAACTTGCGGTACAGCATCCGTACCCTCTGGCGATGACCATTTCAATACTGTTGCGGAAAGCATGGCAGGAACGCTGTTCTTCGGTGAGAAAACTTTTGTCATCGTTGAGCAGACCGGTCATCCGCACATCTTTTTCGCTGGTAATGGTGTGATTGCCTTTGAAATTCAAATTGATGAAAACAGGCACCTTGCCTTTGGCGTCGGCAGGAAAATAGAGGAGCACCGGCACAGTGTGCTGTTTACCGTTATTTATCTTAAAAACGATGTCTATCTCTTTTCTGACGGCTTTGCCGTTGAGGGCATCCTTTTTGCAGCTGATCTCTTTGTACTCAACGGCATCCGGCATGGGGGGAACTGCGCCGTAAAGCTCATTTTTGAAAAGCTCAATAATCTCCTGCCGCCGGGAGTTCTTCCACTCTTCAGCAGAAGCAACTCTGCTGCCGTCGGCTTTCAGGAGGGGGGATTCCACCGTATAAGGCAGAATGGCAGACTCATCGTAATTAAGCAATCCCACAACCTCTCTTTCACAGGCTCTGTCGGTGTAGAAGTCCATGTTTTTGTGGGTTGCGACAAACTCTTTTATTCTTTCAACGTAGTTCATAAAAAAGTTTCCTCTATTTTCATCAGTTGATTTCTTCGATTTTCACATCATCAAACCAGGCAGTACCTGTGGCATTCATGATCCGCAAATTGAAAATGGCATTTTTCCCCTGAGGAAGATCTCTGCCGTCAAATTCAAAGCTCATTCTCTGCCAGTCACAACTTCCCTTGAGCAGGTTCTGAGGGGGGAACCAGCGGTTCACCGGATCGGCAAGATTGAGAACAACGCCGCCGAAACGGTTGTTGATTTTGATATTTTCAAGTTTCACCACGCAGCTGAGCCGGTATCTTTTGAAGGGCTTGAGTTTTTTATTCAAAGTCCAATAGGCGATCCCGGCGCCCCGCTTGTCAGAAACAATTTTCATGGAAGCGGGCGCACTGAAAAAGACTTTTTCATCCCGGTGGGTATTGGCATTGCCGATCCACCCCTCGATCCAATTGCGTTTTGAGTCGGCGATGCCCCAGTGCCGTGTGCTCCAGGGACAATTTTTCAAAGAGAAATCCCCTTGTATCAGCAGATTTTTACCATCGGTGCCCATGGTTCCGAAATTCTGGAGATCGTGGAATCCATGCTGAAGCTGATTGCTCCAGGTGTAAAGTACCTCCACATCCTTTTTATCTTTGACGATGCGGTTGCGGTAGAAATTCACGGGGAAACGCTTTTTGTTGATCTTTCCCAAATTGGCAAGGGGGATACGCACTTCAGTTTCAAAACCGCCCTTGATGGGGGAGATCCTGACTTTGGCATCAGAGTTCCATTTCCAGTTATGGGTGAAGTTTCTGCCGTGTTTGGTATTCATGCAGTCGGCGACCTTGCCGAGAGAGTTCACAAGGATCTGGTAATAGTGTTTTCTATCCCCCGACGGATTGAGGAATATTTCAACAGAGTTGTCCTGCCAGATGTTTGTATCATCAAATTTCCGGTCAACTGCCACGATATTTTTCATCTCAGGTTCCATGCAGCGGAACCTGATGCAAAGATCTTCCCCCATGAAAGCCGCGGCGACGCGGGTCTCAACACTCTTGACCTTTTTGACATTTTTTCTCTTTTTGTTGATGTGGGGGATGAGATAAATTTCGTTTTCATAACGGTCGCCGATATTGAAGTGAAGAGAGTTGATCAGATTGGCGCGATCGCTGTACTCTTTTGCAGCAGCCTTGATCCCGTCAAAGTAAACTTTTCTGAAAAGCTCAATACGCTTTGTTACAAGGGGATCATTATTGACTTTGGCGGCAGCGCGTTTCAGAGCGGAGTCAAGTTTGGCGATCACTTCAGGGGAATAGACCTCTTTCCAGAGTTCATCTTCAGAGGGGGGCGCTCCGATGGGGCCGAGATTGGTTTCAACCACTCTCCCGGTGATTTTCTTGCTCCACAGATTTTCAATGGTTGAAAAGAACTCTTTCATCTCTGGAGCAGCAGCCTTGAACATAAGGCTGTAAAACTCTTCAACGGCTTTTGCGTAGTCAAATTTATTGTTCCACGCCACCTTGGAAAAGATGTAGTAGTTGAGGGCATTGTAAAGGAAAACCTTCCCCTCGCTCTGCATGAAAGCGCCGAAGATCAAATGAGAAAGAGAAGAGTAATATTTGCCCACCACATGGGGCGCATGACAGGGGATCCCCGGCATGGTCAGGGTGGAAAGTTTATTGCAGTAGTTCCAGAGCCACACCCGTTTGTTGATTTTTTCGCCCCAGCCGCGGATCAAATTTTCAGAGTTTTGAAACCCTTTGCCGTGCATGAACCAGGGTCCTCCGTCGGCGACCATGATCATGACATTCTCAGGCAGTTTGACGGCAGGAACTCTTCCGTAAGGACGGTATCCCATCATAGTCACGATGCCGGGAACGTTCTCTTTTTTCAGGCGGTTGGCGATATCGGCGACAAGATTCCACATAAGGTCTGTGGCGTAATGGGTCTCGTTGGTATATTTCTTTTTGCAGGGAGCACACTGGCAAGGCTGGAATCCATCCTGGGGCATAATATCAGCATATCCGGGGTAATGGGGCTGAAGTTTCCATGCAAGACTTTTCTTGAGAGAGGGACGGTGGTCAGCGTTACGCAGCAGCAAAGCCTTGGCGTCCTGATAGATCTCTTCGGTGATCTTGCTTGAATAACAAAGCTGTCCGGGGAAACTCATATTTTTTTTGTTGCTCCGCAGACCATTTTGCAGCAGGGCAAAATATTCAGGATGATCGGGGAAACGCTCTATGTAATTGAGCTTGGTCAATCCGTGACAGCTGGGGAGAAAGATAGTCTGAAGACGATGGCGCAGCTGATTGAGATTTTTTGCCGGATTCACAATGGCTTCCGGCTTCGGACCCTCAAAGTATCTGCCGTCATAAAAAACGGAGTAATTACGCATCAGGTAATCGGGGCGTTCAAAGATGTCAAGCTGAGGAAGAGCGATAAATCTCATCCGTGGGATGACCGTTCCCAGTTCGCCCGGGAAATAGAATCTGACTCCGGCAAACCGTTCAAGGAAATCGTACACACCGAACAATGTGGCGCGTTCAAAGTGGAAACTCCAGGCTCCGCCCCGGGGAAGGAGTTTTTCCACATCAGCGTCACCGTCTCTTCCGGCAATGAAAAGATTGGAACCTGCGGTTTTGATCACAAAACCGTCTCTGGGGAGTTTTTCCCCGTCAATGCCGGCACTTTTGCTCCACTTGTTGAGACCGAGAACAATGGCGTCCCCGGCGGCAGGAAGTTGGTGTTTCACGGGGAGTTTCGTTCCCAGCACCTGACCGAGAATATTCTGGAGTTCCTTTGCGGCAAACCGGGTAACGTTTGACGCCTTGGCATCAATGACAATAACACTCTTTGCGGTGACTGCAACACTGGTTTTCTGCCCGGTCACAACCGGCAAGTATGAAGACGGCGACGCCGTCAAGGTGACTGCAACACTGGTTTTCTGCCCGGTCACAACCCGGCGCGGAGGAAGATTTTCAGGATAAAGGGGAAGAGCCGCCTGACAAATGGAACCTGCTGCAATCAGCAAAAGAAAAAGAGTTCTTTTCATTTGACAAATTCCTTACATAGTCTCAGACAAATATTATTTGTTAATATAACTTCTCAATACTCAAGATACAAGTGCAAAATAAAAAAAACCGTTCTCTTTATAACGGAGAACGGCTTTGAGAAGCAAAAGCTCTTTTTAACGGGCGTCGTAGCGGACTTCACCGTCAACCATGGTGACTTTGCAGTTGAAGTCACTGTCAAGGAGCACGATATCAGCGGCAAATCCGGGTTCGATCTTGCCGATGCCCTGGAGTCCGACGGCATTGGCGGCGGAAAGAGAACTGGATTTGACCAGCTCTTTGAGGGGAAGACCGGTCACTTCGCTGATGTTCTTGACAGCAACAGCCAGCTGCAGAGTACTTCCGGCAAGGGCACCGCCCTCTTTGAGCCTTGCGGCGCCTTCAGAAACGATCACAGGCAGACCGCCCAGTGAATACTCGCCGTCAGGCATACCGGCGGCGCGCATGGCGTCGGTGATGAGAACAACATGTTCAGGACCTTTGACCTTGAAAACCAGCTGGATCATGGCAGGGCTGATATGAAGTTTGTCGCAGATGAGTTCGGCGTAAACATCAGAGTGAAGCAGTCCGGCGCCCACCAGACCGATATCCCGGTGGTGGAGAGGGGACATCTGGTTGCAGAAGTGAGAAAGGTTCCGCAGACCGTTGTTGTAAGCCGCCATGAACTCAGGATACTTGGCGGCACTGTGGGTGCAGGAGGGGGTGATGCCCATACTCAGGAGTTCGCCCACCAGCTCGGCGCCGCCCTCTTCTTCAACGGCAAAGGTGATTTTCTTCACAGGGAAGATGGCATTGAGGCGCTTCACCTCTTCAATGTCGGGCTTGCGGACATAGGCGGGATTCTGAGCGCCGGTGCATTTGGGATTGATGAAGGGACCTTCCAGATGGACACCGGGGATCTTGCAGTAGTTCTGCTTGTAGGCGGCGATGGATTTCAAAGCGGCAGCAAGTTCCTCTTCGGGGAGAGTCAAAGTGGTGGGCAGCAAGGTGGTGACACCTTCGGCAAGTTTGTTCTTAGCCATGACTTCAACGCCCTCTTCGGAGCCGTCGCAGAAGTCAAAGTTGTTCCGTCCGTGGCAGTGGACATCCACAAAACCGGGCATGGCAGTCATGCCGGTGCCGTCAATAACAGCGACGCCGGGCTTGGAGATGGGGGAAGCGGAAACCTGAGAAACTTTTCCGTTTTCCACAAGGATATAAGCTCCTTCAAGATCCACGCCGGGAGAAACAAGGCGGCAATTGCTGATAATAGCACTGTTCATATTGTAATTCCTTTCCTGATTGGTAAAAAAGCGGACTTCTTCATATAATATAACAGTTCAACGGAAAAATATCCATAATAAAAACGGCAAAAAAATGTCTTTTTTTACAAATTTTTATTGAAAAATCCTTTTGGAAGAGTTATATTCTTGCAATTTGAGGTATGAATGTATGAAAGAACTCTCTGTCGTCATTATCGGGAGCGGAAATGCAGCCGCTTTTCTCGCCCGGAATATCGCCCTGCGGGGCATAAAGATCAACCGGATCATTTCCAGAAATGAGGAGCGCGGCAAAGCGCTTGCCGCAAAAGTCAATGCCCCCTGGAGCAATGATTTTTCCTGTACTTTTCCCGATGAGTGTATCATCATCAGCGCAGTAAAAGATTCAGCCGCCAAAGAGGTATGGGGAAAATTTGATTTCGGCAACGCCCTTGTGCTCCACACAGCGGGAACGCTCCCCCTGAGCGCTCTTGCAGCGTTTGCTCAAAACTGCGGCGTACTCTATCCGCTTCAAACCCTCTCTGCGGCAAGAGAACTTGACAGCCGCCATGTGCCCTTTCTCATTGAAGCCAACACAACTGAAAACCTTGAAAGAGTCCGCGCCCTTGCCCGCTGCCTTTCAGACAAGGTGCAGGAGGCCGATTCTGCTGTCAGGGGAAAACTCCATCTGGCGGCGGTCTTTGCCAATAATTTTTCCAATCTCTGTTTCCGCATCGCCTGGGAACTTGCGGAAAAAGAGGGACTTGATCCTGAAGTGCTGCTGCCCCTCATAGAAGAAAGCTGTGCAAAACTCCGGACTCTCCACCCCGCTCAGGCCCAGACAGGTCCGGCTGTGCGCTGGGATGAAAACGTGATCGCCAAACATCTTGAACTCCTCTCCGGAATGCCGGAGACCGCAGAGTTCTATCGCCTTGCAAGTTCAGAAATTCACCGCCGTACAATAAAAAAATAAGGCTTCCCCCTTAAAAAAGGGCAAAAAAAGAGGGACTGTTTTGAAACAGTCCCTGCTTTTTTTGCTCCGGATCTATCAGCGGTAGAGAGGTCCGAAGTTGGCGCAGGCGCGGTAATCGGCGCCCTCTTTGTCCATACCGAAAGCGTTCCAGGCGGCAGGACGGTAGATCTTTTCCTCAGGCACGTTGTGCATGCACACAGGAATACGGAGCATGGAGGCAAGGGTGATGATATCAGCACCGATGTGTCCGTAGTTGAAAGCACCGTGGTTGGCGCCCCAGTTTGCCATAACACTGTAAACATCGGTAAAGGGACCTTTGCCGGTGAGGTTGGGAACAAACCAAGTGGTGGGCCAGGTGGGGTCAGTCCGCTTGTTGAGGACATCGTGGACCTCAGCAGGCAGCTCGCAGGTGTAACCTTCTGCGATCTGGATCACAGGACCGAGTCCTTTGATCATATTCATACGGCTCAGGGTAATGGGCATACCGCCGCGGCTGATGAAGTTGGAGGAGAAACCGCCGCCGCGGAAATATTCAACACCGGCAGGACGCCACTGGGTGGCATCAAGACACTTCTTGGCTTCAGCTTCAGAAATCTCCCAGAAGGGTTTCATCACAGGCTTGCCGTCACGGGTGCATTCGCCGGTGGCGTCAAGAGTGGTGGCACCGGAGTTGAGCAGATGGATCAGACCGGGAACAGGCAGATCATATCCGGTAATGCGTTTGACGGATTCCTTGCTCCAGAAAGTACGGACATCAGAGAATCCGGAGGCAGTTCCGGTCAACAGGTGACCGAAAAGCATCATAATGCCGTTGAGAGCATCGTTCTCGGTGGCAACAACCATGGGTTCGCGGATGCCGTTCCAGTCAAAGGAGCTGCAGAGCATGGCTTCGGTGAAGTCGCCGTTGGGGAAGTGGTCGGTCCACTGACGCTGTCCCTGAAAACCGCCTGCAACAGCGTTGTGGCCGTCACCCTCTTCACGGAATCCCATCTCAGAAAGACGGGGATTGCCCTGCATCAGGTCGCGGACGATCATGGCCATCTTGACCACAAATTCCCATTCAGTATCAAGCTGCTGACGGCTGTGACGGATCTTTTCCGGGTTGTTGTCGGCACCTTCTTTGCAGTTGTTTTTGACCCAGGCAAGAGCCTTTTCAAACTCTTCCTTGTCGTAGATGCCCTCTTCCATGCGGCGGATGATCTCGGAGCTGTCCACAGACTCACAGCGCATGTTGAAGTAATCCTCAAAAAGTTCAGGATTGACAATGGATCCGGCAATACCCATGGCAACGCTGCCGAAGGAAAGATAGGATTTTCCGCGCATCCATCCGGCGGCGACAGCGGCGCGGCCGAATGCCAGCAGCTTTTCAGCCACATCAGCGGGGATGGAGGTATCAGTAGCGTCCTGGACTTCGCGTCCATAGATACCGAAAGCAGGCACGCCTTTCTGGGCGTGGGCGGCAAGAACAGCGGCAAGATAAACCGCACCGGGACGCTCAGTTCCGTTGAAACCCCAGACCGCTTTCTGAGTCAGGGGATCCATATCCATGGTTTCAGAACCGTAGCACCAGCAGGGGGTGACGGTCAGAGTTGCGGTAACGCCGCACTCGGCAAATTTCTTCTGACAGGCGGCAGCTTCCTGAACGCCACCGATAGTGGTATCGGCGATGACGCACTCCACAGGACGGCCATCGGGATAACGCAGATTGGCGGTCAGCAGCTCAGCGGCGGCCTTAGCCATGTTCATGGTCTGGACTTCAAGAGATTCACGGACGCCTTTGCGTCTGCCGTCAATGGTCGGTCTGATGCCGATTCTCGGGGTGGTGATAACCATAATACTTCTCCTTGCAAAAAAACTCATCCGCCCGTTCAAGCGGAAAAAACTTCAATTTCTGAAATCG
Organism: Lentisphaeria bacterium; assembly: GCA_017629975.1. GTDB lineage: Bacteria > Verrucomicrobiota > Lentisphaeria > Victivallales > Victivallaceae > UBA1784. The sequence goes on along the minus strand of JAGBWB010000120.1, from coordinate 1,666 downwards.
CCGTAAGGTGCCAGCTCCCACCCGGCAGGTGAATTTTGCGGAATGGCGCTGTAACCTGAGCGTTCATACTCCGTACACCCTGCGGCACATAAAAAAAGGAGCGCAAGTATCAACAAGATACCATTACGCCCCATATTATTACTGCTGTTTGCGTGCTTTTCCATATCCACGCCGCTGAATCACGACTTACTTGGAGGGGAAATAACGCTGTTGCAGCGTATTGAACAAATTATACTCGTTCATCTCAAGCGCCTGGAACGCCACTGCGGCTCCCAGAGCGACAAAGCTCAGAACGATCACGACTGTGAAAAATTTTGAGTTGAACATTGCTGAACTCCCCGTTAAAATCTCAGCGGCCGCTGCTCTTTTTTGCAGGAGCAGCCGCAGCAGGCTTCTCAACCACGATGGTCACGATATCGCCCACCTGAATGGGTTTGGAATCAGGAGGAATATTGGCGATAGAACTGACTTCACCGACCTGAGAGACCTGAACTCTGGCAACAAATTCATCCTGAGCGCCGTTGCGGCGGGTCACGAGCATGGCAAGTCCGGGTTCAATATTGGGGTTGACCTCAAGAGCACGGTTGCCGATCTGCTGCTGGACAACACTGTATTTGCCGGCATCAATGGCGATGTAGCCGAATTTAGAATTGACAGAAACGACCTTTGAGACAAGAGCAGCACGGGCTTCAGCAGACCCGGCGAGCCAGGGGGTGGCGCCGCTGCGGGAGTCGGAGAGTCCGAATGCGCGCTGGAAACTGGTGATCTGTTTGTTGCGGTCAGAGATCATATTCTTCTGGGAGGCGATGGTACCGTTCAGGCGTTTGATATCGCCTTCAAGGCGTCTCTTGGTATTGGTAAGCATACGACATTCACGGTCTTTATCCTGAAATCTCTTGCGGTAGGCATTGACTGCGGCATCAAGGGATTTGATGTTGGCTTCAGGCTGGGCGGCGTCGACCTTGACGCCGAAACCGCTGCCCATGCGGGCGATGAAACTGTCATAAGCTCTCATGCGGGTCTGCATGGCGCGAAGTTTGGTTTCCATGGGTTTGAAAGCGTCATTGTCGCCGTTGATAAGTTTGTTCCGGTCAATATTCACACCGAAATCGCGGCGGGCGAGAGTCACCAGAGCGGCGTAGCTCTTGTTGCGGTTGGCGATAACAGTTCTGACACCGCTGACAACAGTCACGGTGTTCTTATTGTAGGTATCGATGCTTCTGAGAGCAGCCTCATTGAGACTGCGGTTGGTGTTGCCCACGATACCGTTGATACGCAAAAGGGCATCGGCAAGATAGTTTCTCTCAACGATCACACTCTCAGCCTGAGCGGAAAGTTTGGGAAGCAGAGAAGAAAGATTTGCATAATTCTCATGGGCGAGAGCGCTGCGGGTCAGCTGAGAAGCGACCTTGGTTCCGCTGTCCTTATCAAGGGCTCTGGCAGTATTTTCAATGCCTGCCGCCATTTTCCCCCAGCCGGTCACGAACTGGCTTCTTTTCTCAAAAAGAAAGTAAGAGAAAGTTGCGGCAACCGCGGAAAGCAGAAAAATCAGAATACTCAAGATGATGTTGATAGCTTTCATGTGTTCTATTATCCTTCAAATTTCATAAAATAAATTGCAATATACATGTCACATACTAACTTTATCACCAAAACACTGAAAATG
>JAGBWB010000119.1 GCA_017629975.1 Lentisphaeria bacterium | reverse complement strand
TTGCGTATTCAAAGGGAGTGGGGAAGAGCTCTTTGATGGCGTTGAGCAGTTCAGGCACACCGATACCTTTGACGGCACTGCCGGGAAAAACAGGAATGGTTTTTCCGGTCATAATGGTTTTGCGCAAGCCTGCGTGGATCTCCTCGTCAGTGAGAGTTCCGCCGTCGAGGACGCGCATCATGATCTCATCGTCGGTTTCAGCGATGGCATCCAGCCACAACTGACGGCACTCAGCCACTTTGTCGGCGATATCTGCGGGGATATCTTTGTCAAAGAGCACGCTTACCACCCGTTCAAAATTATCCTCTTTGCCCACGGGCCAGTAAAGAGGGATAATGACATTGCGGCCGTGATTTTTGCGCATCTGTTCCAGAGTTGCATCGAAGTCAGCCCGTTCTTTATCCAGACGGTTGACGAAACCGAAGCGGGCGATACCCCGTTCACGGGCAGCCTTCCATGCTCTGGCAGTTCCGATCTGGGGACCGTCGATAGCATCGATCACCACCAGGGCGGCATCGCTGGCGCGGATAGCTCCGAGAGTCTGTCCGAAAAATTCACTGTATCCGGGAGTATCGACGAAGTAGAGCGAAAGATCGTTCCACTTGCAGCTGCAAAGTGACGCATAGATACTGGAACCGCGTTCATGTTCATCATTCATAAAGTCGGAAACTGTATTCTTGCCTTCAATGGTACCGGCTCTGGCGATGGCACCTGTCTGCAAAAGGATCTGTTCACACAACAAGGTCTTTCCGCTGCCTGTATGTCCGGCAATGATGAAGTTGCGGCTGTTGATGGCATTTCCCATAATTTCCTCCTTTTTTTTATTTTTTTCAAAGTCGCGTTAATTCATGACTTTTGACTAATAATAGCAGATGTTTTTTGATTTTTCAAGGGGAAAAAACAAAAAAAATGTAAAAAAACAGAGATTTTTTCAAATCTTTTCACCGCAGAGGGGATTTGACCTTGTTTGAGGTGAGAATCAGGTTGATAATAAATTTTCAAACACCCCTTGACAAATAAAAAAAGTGATGCTATTGTATTAAAATATACCTCATAACAGGGCTTTTTTATCCCCATGGTATATTATATAAGGGAAATATTATATATGGAAAATTTACTTTTTACCAATGTAATGCTCTACGACGGCACCGGGAGAAATCCTTTTCCGGCTGATGTCGCCGTTAAAGATGACCGGATCGCCGCTGTTGCTGAATGCGGCACACTGAAGGAGACCGGCGCTTCTGTCATTGACGGAAAAGGCATGGCGCTGACACCGGGTTTTGTGGATGTTCATACCCACTCCGACGCCTCTGCTGCAAGAGTTCCCGGCGGTGATTCAAAGATCTCTCAGGGGGTGACAACAGACATTTCCGGAAACTGCGGTTTTTCCTTTTACCTCACCGGTGCAAAGGATGCCGCGGATGACTTCAAAAATGCTTACTGCAATTTTGCCGCATTCGCCGAAGTCATTGACAAATCCGCCCCTGCCGTCAATGTGGTCCATCTGTGCGGACACAACTCTCTCAGAATCAGAGTCATGGGTTATGAGGAGCGGTATGCAACAAAAGAAGAGATCCGGCAGATGAAGGAACTCCTTGCCGAAGCTCTGGAACACGGCGCAGGCGGTTTTTCAGGGGGACCATACTATCTGCCCGGTAAATTTTCCAACACAGAGGAATTGAAAGAGCTTGCCTCTCTCCTCAAAGGGACCGGCAAACCTTATGCCACCCATATCAGAAACGAATCAACAACTCTCCTTGAAGCTCTTGATGAAGCCTTTGAGATCGCGCAGGCTGGTGACAATAATCTGGAAATCAGCCACCTGAAAACTTCCGGAGAAAAAAACTGGTGCAAACTGGATGCGGTCTTTGAAAAAATTGAAAATGCCCGTAAAAACGGCATGAATATTCTGGCAGACCGTTATCCGTATGTTCATTCAAGTACCGGATTGCGGCAGATCGTTCCGCCGCCTTTTGACAAGATCGATACCAAAACGCTGTGCACCAGACTGAAAGAATCTGCGGAGTTCAGAAAAGAGCTTCTGACGGCCATGGAGCAGGGTGTTGAACGTTCACCTGCAAGAACCTTGCTCGTTTCTTCACCTTTTGCTGAGCATAAGCAATTCTACGGTATGAGCATGGTTGAGATCGGCAATCAGATGGGATGCTCCGCAGAAGAGGCAGTTGTAAGACTTCTTGCCGCAGGCGACACCCCCTGGGCGGCGTTCGGCACTATGAATGAAGACAATCTTGAGCGGATCCTTGCCAAACCTTATGTGATACTGGGCAGCGACGGCAGTATCCGCAGCTATGACGACAACTCCACGCATCCCCGTGCTTTCGGAACAGCGCCCCGCTTTTTCCGGATCGCGTCAAAAAATTGCGATCCTGCCTCAGTCATCCGCCGCATGACCGCATTGCCGGCGGCGAAATTCAACCTTGAGAGTCGGGGAATCATTGCCCCCGGATACTTTGCGGATCTGGTGCTCCTTGATCTTGACAAGTTTGACAGCAAAGCTGATTACTCAGCTCCCAATAAAAGGAGTGCGGGTGTCTCTCAAGTTTATGTCAATGGGAAACTTGCTTTTGCACAGGATCCGGATGTCAAAACATTCCGTCCCGGCAGAATGCTCAGAATCAAATAAGTTTCAAAGGAGAGATGGGTATGTATACCGAATTTTCAGGAAGAACCGCCATGATTACAGGCGGTGGTTCCGGAATGGGGCTTCTTACAGGAGAAAAACTGGCAGAGCTGGGCGCTCATGTGGCGCTCCTTGATGTCAACGAAAAAGCTCTTGCAGCAGCTGAAGAAAAAATAAAGGCAGCAGGTGGAAGTGTACTTGCGCTGAAATTTTATATACTCAACTATTCAGAAGTAGAGGCCGCCGAAAAAAGGATCGTTGATACTTTCGGCTCAGTGGATATCCTTATCAATGCGGCAGGCGGCATGTCCGGACGCTGCTGCGGCAACTGTACCAGTTTTGAAAAGCTCCCCATTGAAGTCATTGACTGGGGACTTGATGTGAATCTGCGCGGCGCCATCTACTGCTGCCGCGCCGTGCTCGCCGGAATGATGGAACGCAAACGGGGCGTCATCATCAATTTCGGATCGGTCACAGGAGAAGAGGGCGGCGGCGGTCCCTCTCTGGATTACTCAGCCGAAAAAAGCGCCATGAAAGGTATGACCAACTCCCTTGCCATTCTCGGAGCACCTCACAATGTCCGTTCCTGCTGTGTCATTCCCGGCCCCGTTCTGACCCGTCCCAGCATGGCGAAGATGAAAACTCTGCTCGGCAGAGCGGCAGAAACGATTGAACTTGTGGACTTCATTCTTTATCTCTGCTCTGACAAGGCAGCATTCATAACCGGTTCATCCCACGTTATTGACGGCGGACATCTTATCGCCCGCTAAAAAAAGAAAGATTTGTTATGTTGAAACGTTCCTTTGTCAACCGTCAGGAGTGCGCTGTGGCATTGCTTTACAAACCTCACAGTGCGGCACAGGCTGTGGCCCTTGCCCGTTCTGCGGAATCTGACGGAGCAGACGGCATTGCCATTGAAATATCAAAGCTCCCCGAAGAAGCGCGGAGCCTTGAATGTTTCAGAAGTATCATCAACTGCGTGCAGCTCCCCTTTATGTTCATCAACTACCGCAAAGATATCATCTGCGGAGCCGATGATGACAAGCGTCAGGAGTATCTGCTCCGCGCCGCTGATGCGGGGGCAGATGTGATCGATGTCATGGGGGATCTTTATGCGCCCTCTCCCCGGGAGCTGACCTTTGACACCGCTGCTGTGGCAAAACAGAAAGCGCTGATTGACAAGATCCATGCCAAAGGCGCCCATGTGCTTATTTCCTCCCATGCCCTTACTGAATTTGTTCCTCCCGAAGATGTGCTTGAGATGATGAAAGTGCAAAGTTCCAGAGGGGCGGATATCCTCAAAGTTGTGACCATTGTCAACACGGAAGAGGAGTTTCAGGAGTCTGTGAGAACTTTGCTTCTGCTGAACAAAAGCCTTGACAAACCCTTTATCTACCTTGCCGGAGGCAAGTTCGGAAAGATGATCCGCTATATCGGCCCCAAATTCGGAGTCGCCGTTGAATTCGGAGTTCACGATTATGACACCGAAGGGATCTACACTCAGCCTACGATCCGCTCTTTCCGCAACGTCCTTGACAATCTCCATTGGGATCTTGGAAACATGCATTGAGAAGGAGCTTTTTCTTCATCCCTCCTTTATTGCAAGGGAGGGATTTTTTATACCGGCAAGGCAAAAAAATACCGTCTTCCATTACAGAAAGACGGCATTGGCATGATGCTTCTGATTATTTGAGATAAAACAGTTCGCTCATTTTTACAAACTGCTCCACAGAAACTTTTTCCGGGCGCTCCGTGGTGGGGATCCCCATGGTTTCAAGGACGCTTTTCACCTTTTCTTTCGGATAACCGTTGCACAAGACTTTTCCCATCTGTTTGCGGCGCTGGTTGAAAAGCA
>JAGBWB010000118.1 GCA_017629975.1 Lentisphaeria bacterium | reverse complement strand
GAAGATTGTGGATTTTATGGATAAAAAAGCAATTTTACTTATCGGAGACGGGGTCAGCGTCACAGATTTGCGCTATGCAAGCGGCTTTTCTGCCCCTGATAACTTTATTTTCATGCAGTCCGGCTCCCGGAAAATCTGTGCCGTTTCAGCGCTGGAATACAACCGTGCCCTTTCCACTGCTCTGCCGGGAGTAGAAGTGCTGCGGAGCAATGCAAACAGCGTGGAAACCGTTAAAGGCATTGCCGCTGAATGGAACATCAGCACATTGGTCGTCCCGGAAACATTCCCGGTTGGACTTGCGGAAAAGTTGAAAGCTGCCGGTTTTGCTCTTGAGATCGCCGCCACTGCCCTCTTTCCTGAAAGGGAGTTCAAGAGTGCCCTTGAGGTGGAAAAAATCACCCGTTCACTCCGCGCTGCTGAAGCCGGATGCCGCCGCGCCATAGAGATCCTCAAAGCAAGCGACATTGCCCCTGACAGAACCCTCGTCTGGGAGGGAAAACCTCTTACTTCAGAGATTTTGCGGGCAGAAGTTGACTGTACCATGCTGAAACTCGGCATGATCGCTGTTGACACCATCTGCGCCGGAGGTCTTCAGGGCGCCCAGCCCCACAATACCGGCAGCGGCGTCATCCTTGCGGACTATCCGGTCGTTCTTGACATCTTCCCCCGTTCAGCGGACACCGGTTACTGGGGAGATCTGACAAGAACCGTAGTCCGGGGGACTCCATCTGACTTCATGCGCCGCGCTTATGATGCGGTTCTTGAAGCAAGGGAGTTTGCCAAAGAGTGTATCAAAATCGGCGCCATTCCTTCAGAAATACACACATGTGCAGAAAATGTCCTTGCCAGACACGGATTTTCCACCGGGTGCGATGAAAAAGGAGATTACGGATTTTTCCACGGACTCGGTCACGGCGTCGGCTTGGATATCCATGAATTCCCCCGGCTCAATCCCCGGAACAGCACACCTCTGAAAGCCGGTATCGTTGTCACTGATGAACCGGGACTTTACTATCCCGATCAGGGCGGCATCAGACTTGAGGATATGATTTATCTTAACAATGAAGGAAAAGCTGTCACTCTTACAGAAATGGAAGATCAATTCGTGATCTGAACATAAATGACAAATAGATAAAGGAGTAGAAAAATTGAAAATGTTCCGTACACTTATCGCCCTTGCCGCCGCAGGGAGCGTCACCCTGTCCGCCGCAGATCTTGCCAATGTTGCAACCGCAAAGCGCTGGGCTCCTTATGAATGCACCGTTGTGCAAGCCGGCAAAGCCATGACTGTCAACATGCCCGTTGACCACAAAGGCGGCGAGAAAAAGTATCCTGTCGGCTGGCCCCGGCTCTATCTGGAAAAACTTACTCCCGCTGAAAAAGATTGGAGTAAAGCCAAGGCACTTTCTTTCAAGATAAAGCTGGAGTTCACAGGTAAAACAGCAAAACAACCGATCAGTTTCCAAGTCAGAACCAAAGGTCCCAAGGATACCAAAAACACAACTGCGGTCATTGACATCCCCGGTTTGATCAACAACAAAGAAACCACTGTTCTTCTGGATCTTTCCAAAGTCAAAAATCTTGACAATGTAGTCTGTTTGGGAATCAATATTTGTGAAGCTAACTACAAGCACGGTGAAAATGTGAAGTTCACCGTCAGTGATTTCAAACTTGTCAGCAAATAATATACAGAGGGAAGACAAATGAAATTTTTCTGCACACTTGCCGCCGCCGCACTGATGTTCACTCTTTCAGCAGCGGATCTTTCAAAGAGCATTGAAGCCAAGCGCTGGACTCTGGCTGAGAGTACTGCAAAAACAGAGGGCAATGCCCTTGTTGTCAATATGCCCGTTGACCACAAAGCAGGACAGCCCCAGTATCTTGTCGGCTGGCCCCGACTCTATCTGCTGACACTGCAGCCTCAGGAAAAAGATTGGAGCAAAGCAAAAGCCATCTCTTTTGATCTCAAGTTGGAGTTCACCGGAAAAACGGACCGTTATCCTCTGACGTTCCATGTTTTCTGGACCCCGAAAGGAGCCAAGAAATATCAGTCCGTCTCCATGCCCATTCCTGCTTTGAAAAACAATGCCGTCAACAAGGTCGTTGTGCCTTTGACCAAAGTCAAAGATCTTGCTGCCGTTTCAGGATTCGGTTTCAATATCAGCGAATCCCGGTATAAGCACGGCGAAAATTTCAAGTTCACCGTCAGTAATTTCAAACTGGTTGAAAAATAATTTTTTTCACCCGGACTTTGCCAAACACCGTTTCCCCTCAAAAGGAAATGGTGTTTTTTTGTTTGTATGGGGAATTTATTTCTTGCAATAAAGGTAATGCGGGTGTAAAGTATGTTTCTGACAAAACAAAGAGGATCTTTGATATGGATAAGAGTATTTTTTCTGATGGACAGCCTTTCTTTGCGGGCTGTAATTACTGGGCATCCAATGCCGGCACCTTTATGTGGCGCAACTGGTCTCCTGAAGCTGTGGAAAGGGATTTCAAACAACTTTCAGCTCACGGCGTCACAGTCTTGCGGGTCTTCCCCCTGTGGCCTGATTTTCAGGTGTTGAATGAGCACAGCGAATTTGCACAGAACTTTGAAGAGTTCCGCATGAAAGAGGAGCCGCTGCCCGATACAGAACTCGGGAAAGCGGCAGTTGATCCCGTTATGATCGACCGTTTTCACACTCTCTGTCAGCTTGCCGGGAAGTACAACCTTAAATTGATCGTCGGTCTCATCACCGGGTGGATGTCAGGCAGAATGTATATCCCCCCCGCCTTTGAACGCAGAAATCTGCTCACCGATCCGGAAGTCATCCGGTGGGAAGTCCTCTTTGTCCGCTGTTTTGTCAAACAACTTAAAAGTGAACCCGCCATCGTGGCATGGGATTGGGGCAATGAATGCAACTGTCTTGCCCCGCACAACGACGCGGAAATGTGGCTCTGGGGCAATACCATCACCGCCGCCATCAAGCTGGAGGATGACTCCCGCCCTGTAGTTTCCGGAATGCACGGCTCCGACCGCACGACTCAAACCGCTGTAGGCGAAGTTGCCGATATCCTCTGCACTCACCCCTACCCTGCGTTTACGCCGCACTGCCGAGTGGATCCTCTCTATTCTTTCCGCAGCGCTTTTCATGCCGCGGCAGAAACGACCTACTACGCCGATATGGGCAAAAAAACGGCCTTTGTGGAAGAGATCGGCAGTTTCGGCCCCACCTACACTTCAGAAGCAGTTTCAAGCGCCTATTTGCGGAACGCTTACTGGAACGCTTACGCTCACAGCTGTCACGGTGCATTGTGGTGGTGCGCCAACGACCAGACAGAACTCCCCCAGACACCTTATGACTGGGTGGCTATGGAACGGGAACTGGGACTGCTCAGGGTGGATGGTTCCCCCAAGCCTGCTCTTCTTGAAATGAAAAAGTTCTCAGAGACCGTTTCTTCCCATCCTCTGCCTCCCCATAAGACAGATGCAGTACTCATTCTGAGCCGCGATACCGACTGTTGGGGGATCGCCTACATGGGATTCCTTCTT
>JAGBWB010000117.1 GCA_017629975.1 Lentisphaeria bacterium | reverse complement strand
AGGAACCCTCAGGGAACTTTTTCACATCAAAGGGCCACTGATAGCCTTTGAGGAAAACGCGGGAGTTCAAATCTGCGTCGGAAAATCTTTCGCGCAGAAACTCTTTTTCATCGCTTCCGTCAGGGGCTGTGGAAACAAAGCGGGGCAGAACCTGCATGTAAGTTCCGGAAACGTTCCAACGGAACTTGATTGAGGCAAGTCCGAACTGGGACTCCGGCAGATTGCGGCACTTGGCGCCGATACGCATGGCAATGCCGATGGCGCCTGTGTGGCAGGGCGGATAGACACTGTTGGCATAAAGACCGCCGGGACCGCCCACGGCAAAGACTGTGTTTTCGGCGGTGACGGTTTCAAATTCGCAGCTTTCGCCGTTGTAGACAACAGCACCTGCGGCGCGTCCGTCAACTTTGAGCAGACTTGCGGCAATGCGCTTTTCGGCAATCTCAACGCCGGTTTCTTTCAAGGCGCGGAGCAGGGCAAGGCACATCTCTTTTGAGGTGTAAGGACCGCAGCTGGTGGCGCGTCTTCTGGGGTCGTGATCGGTTTTGTAACCGATATACTGCCCCAATTTATCGTGGGGGAAGGGAACGCCCAGATCGCACAGGTGGAGGAACCCGCGGGCGGAAAGCGCCGCTTCAACAAGGGCGATATCTCCGTGAACGGCGCCGCCAGCCATATAGGACCTGGCAAGATCCGCAGGGGAGTCCGGCTCTGCTCCGTACATGCCCAGTTTGTAGTAGGTCTGCTTGTCGCTGCCGGTGTTGATGGAAGTCCCCATCTTCACACCCTCTGTGATGACAAGAATATCTTTGACCCCTTCGCGGTAAAGACGGAGCGCCGCGCACAAACCCGCCGCTCCGGAGCCGATAACAAGAGTGTTTACATGACGCTTTTTCACAGTCTTGCGATCTCCATGCCGCCGCCGATGTCGATGACAGTTCCGGTGGAGTAGGCAAGATCTCCCCGGAGCAGCATGGCAACAGCTTTTCCGATGTCAGAGGGTTCTCCCCAGCGGGGCTGGAGCGTCAGTCCCTCGGCGATGAGTTTGTCGTACTTGGCTTTGACGGTGCTTGTCATATCACTTGAGATCACTCCGGGACGGATCTCATACACATTGACGCCGAATTCAGCCATCTTGACTGCGAAAAGTTTGGTCATCATGCCGATACCGGCTTTGGAAATGCAGTATTCTCCCCGGCTGATGCTGGCAACTGTGGCAGAGCAGCTGCCGATGTTGACAATGACGCCGGTTTTGCGTTCAGCAAAAAGTCTGGCTGCGCTCTGGGAAAGGAAAAAAGGTCCTTTCAGATTGATGTTCATGACCCGGTCAAAACTTTCTTCAGTCATTTCAAGAAGATCCGCACGGACAAGGGGAGCGACGCCTGCGTTGTTGACAAGTGCTTCAAAGGAGCCGAAATCACGGATCACTGAGGCGAGAAGATTTTCGCGGTCAGCAGCGCTTGAAACGTCGCACTTGTAATAGCGGACGGTGACTCCGGGAAATTTTTTCATCAGATTTTCTGCGGCGTCGGAGGACTCCTGACGGGCACAGATGGCAAGATTCCAGTTATTTGCTGCCAGTTCTTCGGCGATTCCGTAGCCGATACCCCGGCTGCCGCCGGTGACGATCGCTGTTTTCATGAGGGAATTTTCCTTTCTCTTTTGATCAAAATAATGCTCACGGTAAAATTAGCACAAGATCACTTTTTTGTCAAGTAAAGAGCTGAGGATTTTCAAAAAAAACTCACCTTGAGAGAATTTTTTTCAGGGCTGAGTTTGCATTGAGTGAATAAATATGCTATATTACTTCAAGCATTAGAAAATTTGCCCTTTGAGATGGAGTTTAAATTTGGAGAAAAGTATGATGAAGAAAATGCCTTTTATGTGTGCTGCTTTATGTGCACTCTTTCCGCTGGCTGCAAAAGATTTTTTCGTTTCTCCGCAGGGAAATGACAAAAATACGGGAACGGAGCAGGCGCCCTGGAAAACGATTGCTTTTGCTGCTCAGAAAGCCAAACCCGGCGATACGGTGAAAATTCTTCCCGGACTTTACCGCGAACAGATCGTTTTTACCCGTTCAGGGAAAAAGGGCGCTCCCATCACTTTTGAGGGGACCCGGGGCAAAGATGGTGCTTTTCTGACCATCGTTGAGGGTGTGGGAACCAATTTGACCAAGTGGGAGAAAGCTCCTGAAATCGCTCCGGATGTCTGGAAAACCGATTTGCCGAACCGTCCTGATCTGATGATGATGGACGGCAAGATGATCGTTTATATCAATAAATCCACCATGGCATTGCCCCGGATGAAAAAACTCCCTGATGAACTCTACGAAGAATTGATGTGGAGTTCTTTCGGTCCCAATTGCAAACGGTGTCCCGGCTTTGATCTGCTCTCTCTGAAAAAGGACATCCTTTTCCGTCACCGCTATTTCGGCAAGCGCAAAGAGCTGCTGTGGCCCACCATCGGCAATGTGATGACCGGTTGGAGCAATGGTAAACTTTATATCCGCTTTGCTGACGGAAGCACTCCTCAGAAGCACAACATCACCGCTTCTTTCGGTGAAGGATTCTCTTTGAAACGGGCATCATGGCTCAAATTCAAAAATCTCCACATGCGGGGCAGCCGTTATCAGATCCGCATACAGGGCGGCAGCACCAATAATGTGATCGACAACTGTCTTCTCATGCACGGCGGGGCCCGGGTGCGGATCGACCAGGGCGCCCGGAACAACACTGTTCAGAATTCCATCCTCACTGCGGGATTCATCCGCGGAGATCTTTTTCAGCTCCGTGCGGCAAATGATATGCGCGGCGGCGTGCTTTATCAGGTATTCAAATTCATTCTCGGCCACTCCAGCTCCGATGATATCGGCGTCAGAGAATACGGAACAGGTACCCGGGTGCTGAACAACGTGATCACCCAGGGGCTGATCGGTTCAGACGCCTATGGCCCTCAGTGTGAATTTGCCGGAAATGTTGTCATGAACATGTCAAGTGTCGGAATCTGTACCGGACCTCAGACCAGCGGAAAATTCTATCATAACCTTGTTATGAACTCCGCTATCCCCCTGCGGGTCCATGCGCTCCGGCATGAACGGGGCAAGCGTGAAGAGTATCACTTCAAAAATGTGTTCATCCAGGCTCCCAATGACGGTTCTCAGGTCTATGTCCACTGTTCTTCCCACCTTTACGGACCTGATATGGTCAACTTTGAAAACAGAACGACCAAATATAAAAAGAATCCTCCTGCTCCCGTTGATCCCGGAAAAATCTTTATCTATCACAACACCTTCTGGGGAGGCAGTGACTGGACTCCCGGATTTGATGTGGGATATCTTGCCAGACGGTTCCGTTCAGTCATGCCTTTCTATTATGTCAACAACCTTGTCAAAGGATGCCACCGCTGGAATCCTGATGCCCAGATCCTTCAGGCGGGCAATCTTATGTATGGTTATCCCAGTGCCGTCAACAAACATCCCATCCGTCATCCCAACATGAAAAAGGATAATCT
>JAGBWB010000116.1 GCA_017629975.1 Lentisphaeria bacterium | reverse complement strand
GGTATTGGAACGGTGCCGGGGACTTCCCTGTGACAAGGGAGTATCTGGCAAAGGGAAAATATTCAGCTGTTCTTGATTCAAAATACTTCAAAGAGAAAGAGAAATCCTGCATCATCAGGCAGAATGTGGCTCTCAAACCCGATACGGAATATGAACTCAGCTTTGCCATGAAACTGGAAAATGTCAAAAATTTTGACCCCAAATACAGCGGTTTCTATGTCCGCATAGATGATGCGGCCCGCCACTGTAAATTCCCTCACAAGGTTGCTGAATGTTTCACCGGAACCATGCCGTGGACCCCTGCGGTCTTCCGCTTCAGAACCTCCAAAGAGGTGGTTCCCGGCAGAACGCCCCGGATCAGTTTCGTGCTGGGCAGAGCCTCAGGAAAAGTCTGGATAGATGATATCCGGCTCTTTGAAGTGAAAAAATAAAATCAATTCTGATATTTCTGATTGAAAGAACACAAAAATGAAAGTCGTAAGTTTTAAGAAAGTTATCACCTGTCAGGTGGGTGATGATCTGGCAGGATACGGTGCAGGCATCACCTCTGTGGCCAAGCACGATGATCTTTACATGCGGGGACTCTGCATGGATGACGGAACTCAAAAGGTTGTGATGATCAGCTTTGACCTGCTGGGCCTTGATGAGGATCAGGATGCCATGATCCGCCGGATCTTCCACGAGGAAACCGGGATCCCCGAAGTGAATGTGATCCTCAGCTGCACCCATACCCATTCCGGTCCCCACGCCCGGAAGATCAACCGCCCCGGCATGTTCAACGAGCGCTACATGAACGAACTCTATGCCTGGGTCCGCGAGACGGCAAAAGAGCTCAGCTGTGCTGAGTTCCGGGAAACAGACGTCTTCTTTTACGGCAGACACTGCCCTGAAAATATCAACCGCCGGGTGGTGGCTCTTGAGGACAACACCTGCCGGGGACTCCCTGAACACAAGGAACTGCTCCCCATTGCAGACGGCATCTGCGACGATGAACTGGGGATACTCGGATTCTATGACACCGAAGCCAGACAGTTCACCGATGTGCTGGTGAATTTCACCGCTCATCCTCTTGCCACCCATGTGCCTTATATGAAAGCCGGACACTCCATTTCTGCGGATTATCCGGGATATCTCCGGGATTTTGTTGAACGGGAGTCCGGGATCCCCTGCACCTTTTTCAACGGTGCCGCAGGGGATATGTTCCCCAAAGAGTACGAACAGGGATTTGAAGCCGCTGAAAAACTGGGGACGACTCTGGGGAAAGCCGCTCTTGAATGCATGGTCAACATGGTCCGGAACCGGGCGCGCTGCCAGATCAGGGAACCGAAACTTCAGACCCGCATGATCGAAGTCCCCGTCCGGGTCGGGGATCCCACCGGACGCAACTGCAACCGTCCCAAGGCAGGAAAGCCCGTCATCCGTGAACAGCTTCATCTGCTCACCATCGGCGACGATGTGTGCTTTGTGGGCGTGCCCGGTGAAATGCTCACCGAACTGGGACTGATGATCAAATGGTCATCCCCCTACAAAAAGACCTTTATCCTCTATCTTTCAACCGACAATGTGGGGTACATCTGCCATCCTAATGCCTATATTGCCGGGGGATATGAATCCACCAAATCCCTTGTGGATACCATGGCGGGATTCAAGATGGTTGAGGCCGTGGTGAAAAACCTCTATGAAATGAAAGGCGGCGACACCGCTTTGCAGGTGACAGACATAGAGATGTGACCTCACTGGTCTTCACAGCTCCGGAAAATGCCCCTCCGGGTTTCAACACCGGAGGGGCAATGTGTAAAAAATTATTTTTTTACAATATTTTGCATTTCGGTGTGGAAAAATCACTCTTCTGCATATACATTATGCACGAGTCATTTTTTTATCAACCTTTTAAATTTCCGGAGTAGCCAGATGCTTTATTTTCTCTCTTATTTCAGCGGTGATTTCGGACCGCTGCGTCTTTTTGAATATGTTACGTTCCGGGCGGGGGGCGCCGCCATGACCGCCTTTCTGCTGACGGTGATCCTGGGGGGCGCCACAGCGCGGCTCCTCAAGTCGCTCCACGCTCAGGCGGCGGACCGCTTTGAGGGATTGATTCCCCCTGAACTCATTGACAAAGCTAAAAACAAGACCCCCTGCATGGGGGGACTCCTTATTGTGGGCGCCATCGTGCTGAGCGCTCTGCTCTGGTGCGTCCCGGGGAGGATCTCTTCGCTGCTTATTTGCGGAACCATTCTTTTCGCCGCCGTGGGATTCGCCGACGACTATCTGAAAGTGGTCTGCCGGAACCGGGACGGTATGCCCGCCAAATGGAAATTCCTCATCACCGCCCTTATCGCCGCCGGTGCCATTGTGCTGCTCAACGCCACTCCGGGAGTGGGGGGCATGATGGGGCAGTTCACCATTCCCTTTATGAAAAGTCCCCTTGCCATCGGCACCATTGCCTGCGGCATCATCGCCGTCTTCACCATTCTGGGCTCCTGCCACGCCGTGAACCTGACCGACGGAAAAGACGGACTTGCTTCAGGATGCACCATCTTCTGTATGCTGACCTATGCCATTCTCACCTACCTCATGGGACACCGGGTCTTTGCCGACTATCTGAACATCCCCCATCTGCTGGGGATCCAGGAGGCGGTGATCTTCGCCGCCGCCACAGGAGGCGCCTGTCTGGGATTCCTCTGGCACAACTGCCACCCTGCCGCCATGTTCATGGGCGACACCGGCAGCCTTGCGCTGGGGGGTATTGTAGGTATGATGGCGGTGCTGACCCGGCAGGAGCTGCTGCTGGTGCTGGTGGGCGGTATCTTTGTCATTGAAGCGCTTTCAGTCATATTACAGGTGGCATCTGTGAAGCTCACCGGCAAGCGGATTTTCTATTGTTCTCCCTTCCATCACCACTTTGAACATCTGGGATGGACGGAAACACAGATCGTCGTCCGCTTCTGGATCATTGCCGGGATCCTGGCGCTTTCTGCTCTTGCCACACTCAAACTCCGCTGAAAAAATTTTTCCTGATAAACAGAGCTTTCTGTGTTGTATCACAGAAACTTACTTTTGTTCTCATAAATAAAGAGGTTTTCCTGATGAAAAAAATTTTTAAGAGATTTCTTACGCTGATTGAACTGCCGGTTACTGCTGCACAACAGAAATGTTTTTCAAAAAATAAAAACGAAACATCCTTACGCCCGGCAGGCGCACTTCACGCTTGACGCAGTC
>JAGBWB010000115.1 GCA_017629975.1 Lentisphaeria bacterium | reverse complement strand
CCTGTTCGTCTCACTGGATTGGGAGTTCTGCTGCTTTCCATGTTCATGATGGGCAAATGGGGCGTTACGGCACAGGAGGGGGAAGAGACTGAGAAAAAGGAACATTCCCGCAAAAGTGTCTGGCTTTTCTTTACTTTACTTGCCTTTCTTGTTGCGGGCAGCAGTCAGTGTCTTTGCAATCTCTCATCCTACTTTATCAAAGAGAGCAGCGCTGCGGGACTTGATGCCATTTATTTCCGTGCCGGGGTGAACTCAACTGGGCCTTTTCTGGTCTTTCTTCTTTCACCTGTCTGGAACAAAAACAGTCTCAAAGGCAAAGGTACTTTGGGATGCATTATTATGCTGACCATCTGCACTCTGATCACTGTGGGATTCCTTTTTGCCGGACTTGACACCCTTGCCGCCTGCGGCGCAGGAGCGATCGCTTACCCCGTTTCTCTGGGCTCATCAATCGCAGGATTTCTCATCTATACCGCCATCAGATTGAAAGAAAGACTTTCTCTGCCGGCATTGGGGGGCGTTATTCTCTGTTTTGCTGGGATCGTTCTGCTGGCGTTCTGAAAAAGAGTTCTGAAATAAACAAAACCTTCTGTTCCAATGAAGTGAAACAGAAGGTTTTTGTATATTCCTGAACCGCCTTTTCAGCTGATGCTTTCCAGAGATTTGAAGGTCTGGGCAACGGCAAGGTCTCCTGCTTCAGGCTTCAGGACATAAGGACGGATCGTCTCGCGGCAGGTGACTTCGTAACCTCCGCAGGCAATGGCTCCCCGGTCAGGCATATATGCGTTGCGTCCATTGGTGTTGCTGGTAAGCAAGGTGTATTGAAAAGGTCCGTATTTGCGCAGTCTCAGAGAGAATACTGAAAACATTTCAAAAGGAAAAGGCGCAAAAGCCAGAGGACCGAAAGCGACGACCGTCTGTTCAAACTTGAACTCCGGCTGAGGCGGCTGTTTCCATGTCTCCAAAGCGATTTTGGCAAGCTGATAATCAAGGGGAGGCTCCGCCTCTTTTTCAACCCGACTGTCATACTGTGCAATGATCTTCCGGGCGTCTTCCTCTGAGATGGGGGGCTCCTGGGGGAGTGTGATCGTAACAGTATTTGTTTTCAACGGCAGATCGGAACGGTAATCCCGCATATTTTCCAGAAGCCTGAGGGCATCAGATGCGGCTCTGTAACCCACCTCTTCAGCCGAAGAAACTCCGTCACCGCCGCCTGCAGAGTATCCGAAACACTCTTTGCTGAAAGCCATCCACCGGTTGGTCCGGGGACCCACATCTCCGATAGCGCCGTTGGTAAAGACAACAGGCACATTGTAATAGTGACCGATTCTTTTTTTCATTACGCCGCACCAGTCGCTTGAGATGTTGCGGTCAGCTCCCATGGCTGTATTGTGGGCGCTGCAATGGATCAGGATCCCCAGATCTTCACGGGTCTCAGCATCTTTGAAGCGGACAGCTGTCATGTTGCTGTCATATACGGCAAAGGGATCGGCGATAAATCCCGCCACATTTCCGTTTTTATCCATGCCGCGGCGGGAGACGCCGGTTTCTGTTTTACCGGCTGCGAAAGATGCAACGGTTTCACGCAATGAAGCTTTTGCACGGCAAACAGCCTCTGCGATGGCGGGCGTGACCTGTTTTACATATTCAATACCTTTGTTTTCCGGGTCAACGGCGACTCTTCCCAGGGTGCGCATGTAGGTGGTGTGAGGCGCTGAATGGGTATGGGAACAGCATAACAGGATATTTTTTTCCGGAACTCCGGCAGCTTCAAAAATGGCTCGGCGTATATCCTGAGTCAGATCCCAGTCTACAAAACACCAGTCCATGCCGATCACCGCGGCTTCACACTCCCCCTCTTTCAGAAGCATGACTGTTGCCTTGAGAGGGGAGTGGATACTTTCCGCCAAACGCTCAGGCATACCGTATCCGGTAAGATAGATACCGATTCCGGGGGTAATATCTGCTGTTGCAAAACCAACTTGCATTTTATTTTTCCTTTATGTTGTCCGTAGAGTTGCTGAATATGATTTGCAGGGTTAATATAGCACTGCTTGCTGCTTCTGTCAAAAGTTTTTTGCAAAAGATCCGTAAAAAAAGAACCGCTTCCTTTTTACGGGAAACGGCTCTTTGTGAAGATCTCAAAATCTTATCAGACGTCAACTTCGCAGTTGAGTTCGCTGGATTTGTAGATAGCATCCAGCAGTCTCATGGCGACGACGCCCTGTTCCCCGGTGGCGGGAACTTCGCCCTTGCCCTGAACAGCGTCGCAGAACATACGCAGCTCTTCGGCAAAGTTTTCGTTCTTGTTGTCATATTTCAGAACGATATCAGCGATGCGGTTGTCATATTCGGTGCTGAGGATGGGATCACCTTCAACATCCATCTTGATACCGCCCTTGTCACCGAGGATCTCAACATAGCTTTCATCTTCAGCGTTGCAAGCCCATGCCACTTCAAAGGAAAGAGTGGTCTCAGTGCCGAAACGGACGAATCCTGCGGCGTAGTCATCCACGTCGAAGACACCGTCGGCTTTCGGAGGACCTGCCCACATGCTCACATAGTGGTAATCGTTGATGGGGTTGCCGAACTTGGAATAGGTCTTGGCACTGACTTTGGTGGGTTCCCACTTGTCGGCAAGGTACATGACCAGGTCGAGGAAGTGGACAGCGATGTCGATCAGACCGCCGCCGCCGGATTTGGCTTTGGTGGTGAACCAGCCGCCCAGACCGGGAATACCGCGGCGGCGGATCAGTTTGACGCGGATCTGGTAGATGTTGCCCAGACGTCCGTTTTCAATGACTTCTTTGACCAGACGGGCCTTGGGGTTCTGGCGCCAGACCATACCCATCTGAAGCTGCTTGCCGGCGGCATCGCGGGCGGCAAGGATCTGCTTGCCCAGCTCAGCAGAGAGAGTCATGGGTTTTTCAAGCATCACATGTTTGCCGGCGTTGAGAGCGGCGATAGCGATAGGAGCATGCATATCGTTGGGAACGCAGACGCTCACTGCATCGATTTCGGGATCAGCCAGAAGAGCATTGTAGTCAGCATAGGTCTTGGCAACATTGTGGGTCTTGGCTTTTTCAGCAAGACGGTCGGGCAGAATATCGCACAGAGCGACCACTTCTGCATTGGCGACCTTGGCGTAATTGTTGGCATGGACGGAGCCGATGGTACCGACACCGATAATACCGATCTTTACTTTGTCACTCATTGTAAATTTTCCTTCAATATTGATTTTTTGCGGCTTTGGAAAAATTGTCACAAAACCTTGTTTCTGCATTTAATTTATCACCTTAAAACGGAATTTCAAGCGTTCCTGATTCT
>JAGBWB010000114.1 GCA_017629975.1 Lentisphaeria bacterium | reverse complement strand
TGTTTTGCCGCTCAAGAGAGCCTTGATATCCCGGTTGAGCGCTTCTGCGCTGGGGTGGCGGTCATCTTTATTTTTTGCCATCATACGCATGACAAGAGCGCTGCACGCCTTGGAGATCTGGGGATTGCGTTTGCGGGGGTCGGGCACGGGGGATTCCATGACCTTTTTAACGATATCCACGGTTTCGCTGCCGGTGTAGGGTTTGGCACCGGTAAGCATTTCAAAGAGGGTGACGCCGAGGCTGTAAATATCGGCGCGGATATCCACATTATTGGGGTCAAGAGTCTGCTCAGGGGACATGTAAGCAGGGGTTCCGGTAAGAGAAGTTCTCTCTTTTTTCTGCTCATTCACGGAGTTGAAAGAGGTCTTTGCAATACCGAGGTCGGCGAGTTTGACCACGCCGTTCCGGGTGAGCATGATATTGTCGGGTTTGATATCCCTGTGGACAAGATTGGCATTTTCGGCGGCAATCAGGGCTTCGCTGACTTTGAGGACGATCATAAGAGCCTGCCGTTCCATGTAGCTGCCGAGAGACCGGATGGCATTTCTGACGGTTCCGCCGTCAACGTATTCCATCACGCTGTAATAGATATCTTTTTTCTCATCAAATTCAGCGTCAAAAACAGAAATGACATTGGGGTGGTCAAGCTGGATCGCCATGCGTGCCTCCTGCAAGAACCTGTCGCCGAATTTCTTGTCGGAGCTGCAATATCTTGCAGGGAGGATCTTTATGGCGCGCAGAACATTGAGCTTGCAGTGAAGCGCAAGATAGACCTCACCCATACCGCCTCTGCCCAGAGGTTTGCGGATGCGGTAGCTGCCGAGCTGATCCCCCTCTTTGAGGGAGTACTTGCCTGATGGACGCACCATGGTGCTGACCACGGTCATGGGCGTGATCTCAGAATCATCAGCTGTATGGTTTTGCGTTGTATCGTTCATTTTCCTGCGGAACCGTTATTTTTGCTTTCGCCCCATGAGAATCCGGTCTTATCCAGACTTTTTTCCCAGAGGAGAAGAGTTACATTATGTTTATTTTTTTTCCAGACGGTGACAAAACGCCTGTTGGGCATCTGGAACGCGTGTTGTTTTTTCCATCCCTGTCTTCCCATGAATGACTCCCACTGACGGCGTGCCGCCATGAAAGCGCACTCCATTTCACCGGACTGAAGCCATCCCTGACCGGGGACGCCCTCAGAGGTGACTTTGGCATCCGGAGGGAGATTGAAAAGGAGTACACCTGAGAAAAGGGTGAACATGAGAGCTGTGATTCTGGATTTCATGGGTTACTGACGCTCCATGTTACACAATCGGAATTCCGGTCATACTGGTTCAAACTCTCTGCTGCAACAGGAGCAGGCTTGGGTCCGAAGACAAAGGGTTCATTGGCAACGACTGCCCATTTATTCTGCCATTGAGTGGAACGGTCAATAGCATACGAGGGGTTGGCGATGATTGCCGCGGAGCCGCCTTGGGCGTCGTTGGAACTTGCGACTGTTTTCTTTTTAAGAAGTTCGTTCTTTTCTTCATCGATCTGCAAAAGGAGCGTTGAAACAACTCTGATGCCCTCAAGCCAGCGGGGGAGTGACCGGGTCCCGTTGATGCGGGATTCAGAAAGATAAGCGTACTTGTCACTTGAAACTTTGGCTTCAGGAATCATATTCTTGAAAGTGATATCGCTGTCTTCGGGGAAGAAGAAATTTTTGACATTGCTGTCCACCTCTCCCATGGTTCCCATGACGCCGGAAACGGCGGTGCGGGAGACAAAGGCGGTGAAGTGATCCATTGAAACCACCGCATAACGGTCACCGGCAAGGGTGCCGAGATAGACGGTGCCGAAGAGTGCAAGGAGATGCAGCGGCAGAGTGAGGATGCACTCCATCATCACTGTACCTTTGATATTTGAGAAAAAGCGTTTCATGGATTTACTGCCCCCTGCTTGCAAAGTTGTTGAGCAGAGACCAGTCGGCGAGATTGGCCCAGCCATTGGGTTTGAGACCGTCATAGACCTCTTTGGCGACGTCGCCTGCGGAGTTTCCGGCCATGGCGGCGGGGAGCATGACGGCGGTGTATTCGGTGTTGCCGGGGGAGTAGCTTGCAATGGAGCTTCTGCTGTAACCGGAACCGTTTTTGGCACATGCGCGGGCGGCGCTCAGACACCAGTAATCGGTTGAATCAACTTGAGTATGAGCGTCAAACCATGATCCTGTCAGGTCGCCGAAGATGGCGGCAAGGGGATTTACCTGGGGGAGCTTTGCGCCGACAAGGACGGCGCCGTTGGTCAGGAATCCGGGGGCGACCTGGCGGGGGAGAGCGCGGACATGGGCATTGTAGCCGAGGAAGAAACGGCTTTTGCCGGTGATGGCGGCGGCGGTAAGGCCGTCAGCATAAGCTCCGGCATCGGTGATACCGGGAGAAGTGACGACACCGTTTCCGTAAACAGAAACGGTGGTATCGCGGGTGATGTAGTTGCTGCACACAGTTGGAGTTCCGGAGCTCTGCCAGCCTTTGAAGCCGATGTCGAACCGAGCTTCAAGTCCGACACCTGTGAAACTGTCGCCTGAATATGCCCGGCGGAACCCGTCGTCGGAGCTGTTGTCGGGGCGCCACCAATCACTCCCCGGGGTGTTTACAAGGGAGGCGCTCTGCGCTTCACCGGCAAGAGCGAGGAAGGCATTTTCGTCTGTCATGGGGGCGAGATAAGAGGATGTTTTGTCATGGCGATACCAGAAAGAGGCTTTGGTGCTGAACTCTCTGGCGTTGGCGGCAAAGACCTCTTTAAGGGAGGTTTCAACCCTCTCAGCGCAGTTTTTGACAAGATCGGCAAGGGCGCCGTTCATGGAGTTGATGTTGTTGAAAGCGGTATCCAGCGAGGCGTCAAGAGCAGTCTGGAGCGACTTGAGATTTTCCCGCCTGGCAGTGTTGAAGTCTGTTTCGTAGCCGTTGAGAGAGATTTGACCGGGTGAATAGACAGGGGCAGAGCTGCTGCCGTTGCCGGTGTACCATCCCCACTGCCCGGCGGAGCCGGAGGTGCGTTCACTTTTGTGGACCGGATCAGGACAGGTACAGGTAAGGGAGGCATTTTGATTGGCGTTGCTCAAGGGGGTTTTCAGCTCCTGCATAACAGTGTCAGCAAGGAGCGCCCAGTTGACGACGGTGTAATCCATTTCCATCTTGTTTGCCTGAATGTAGGTCCACGCCATCATGCGGTTGATGACGGCGATACGGCTCAGGGTATCTGCCTGAGCCATGGCTCCGGCGTGGGCGGCGGCATCGGCGGCGTTCTGGAGTATGAGCTTGCTGCGGAGCGCTTCGCCAGTGACGAAAATACCGCTTACGGCAAGGAGCATGAGGGGCCAGACGAGGATCGTGGTGGCGATGGCGAATCCATCATCGCCCCGCCCCAGATTTTTGAACTTGTTCAAGATCACATTCAACATATTCCTCACATCCTTTCTCAATCCGTCAGCGGGGGGTTGGCAGGGAGCAGTGCCCTGCGGGTTATGATGATATGGGGGAATATGTCATCATCAGTAAATTTTTTTGCAAAAGCGTGGGGAGTCCCCTCACGCAACATGCCTTTGGGGTCGGGAGTGACCACATCGCGGAACTTGAGAAAGCCGCTCAAAAATGAGTTGACCACAGGGACAACAAGAG
>JAGBWB010000113.1 GCA_017629975.1 Lentisphaeria bacterium | reverse complement strand
TCAGGATATTATCCCCGACCGCCATGCCATGACTCCCGACCAGATCATCGGTGATGTCGAATCTGTGTTGAGACTGCTGCATCTGTTGGATAAACTGGAATTCCGGGAACGCCGCATTCTTGAGATGCGTTTCGGTTTGCGGGGCTCACGTCCTCTGACTCTTGAGGAGGTCAGCCAGCAGATCGGACGTACCAGAGAGCGTGTCCGTCAGATCCAGAATCAGGCATTGAACAAGCTGAAACAGCTGCTCACCGACGAAGCCGGATACAATGCTGAATAAATAGCACTCTGAGAATCCTCTAGAGTTCAAGGCATACAAAAAAGCACTTTTCTTTTTGGGAAAAGTGCTTTTTGTATTTACAATTCCGGGATTTACTCCCAGGCGTTGTTGCCGAGCAACCCCTCCTGGAAAAAGACGGGAGTGCAGTTTGCTTCTTCAACCATCAGACGGAGGATTTCTTCAAGTTTTGCAAAGTGATCCGGCTGGTAGTTGAAGTAT
Source organism: Lentisphaeria bacterium (assembly GCA_017629975.1). GTDB lineage: Bacteria > Verrucomicrobiota > Lentisphaeria > Victivallales > Victivallaceae > UBA1784. The sequence continues at coordinate 3,122 of JAGBWB010000113.1, read as the reverse complement.
CTGGGGAAGGCGTACTGCTCATGGCTGGAGGCGGAAAATACATCGCCGCCGTATTTGTCAGCCTTGGCAAGGGTTTGTTTGAAAAGACGGGGGATCTGCCCGGAAGTCAGGAGATTGGAAATGATCCAGTCGTGATAGAAGAAAATCTTCAATCCCGGATCATAGACGACACTGTGTTTGTCGAGATAGTCGATCTCCTCAGCAAAGCCGAAGTGGCGGGCAAGAGGAGCTGAAGGGGAGACGTAGACCTCGGAGCGGAACTCTTCCTGCCGTTCTCTTTCGGACAACTCTTCTTCCGGAGGTGTGCACATGACCCGGGTGCGCATTGCTTCTGCATAACAGCGGCTGCCCAGTTTGATCAATTCATCAGCAACGCCGGGACTGACGTTGGCCCAGTGAAGCACGTTGGGGACGATGAAAGATGAAGGGCCTGCAAAGCGTTCGATTTCACTTTTGAGCAGTTCGTAATCCTGCAAAAACTGCTTTCTGGAAGCATCGGCATAGGGACGATCGGGAAATTCGCTGTAGGAGTGGAGAGAGAATTTCAGCCAGTGGGCATTGTCTTCAAACTCGGATTTCCAGATGTCCGGCATATCTTTCAGCAGAAATTCCTCATGGTCGTTCCGGTAGAAACTGTTGAGGATCACCTTTAAACCATATTTGTCGTGAAGTTTTTTAAGCTCTTTCAGGTAAAAGTGTTCAAAGGCTCTGGCCGGTCTTTCTTTTGCCAAATCGGAAAAAAGAAAGCTGTGGTCGTCAATGTAAAAACGGCAGCGGCGGAAAGATTTTTTGTCCCAGACCAAAGTCAGCTTCTGGGAAAATTCACCGTAGGGCGTTACGGTGACAGCTTCCACTTTGTTGATCTTTTCTGCCAGTTCGATTTCTGCCCGGAAAGACAATCCGTTTTGCTCTGCGGGAACTCCGTTGACTGTGACAGGAGTGCCGAAGCTGTTCATGCCTTCAATGGCAACGGTAAGACTTTTTTCGGTTTCGCGGCCGTGATGATGGTTCAAAACGGCTCCTTCCCGGAAATTGGTAATGGAAATCATGGTTCTCTCTTTAAAGTTTTATGTCTGATGTATGGGGATTGGCTTCAGAGAAGATTTTTCCCTTCCCAGTCGCTGTCGGATTCCACGCCAAGCAGTGAAGCGATGGTGGGGGCGATGTCCAGAATGGAAGTTCCGGCGGGAAGTTCTCCGGGAGCAATGGTGCTGTGGCGCATGAAAACAGGGATGGTCATATCCTCTTTTTCTTCAGAGCCGTGACTGCGGTTGTGGCCGCCGTGGTCGGCAGTGAGGATCACCCGGTAATCTGAGGGAAGCTGTCTGATCAGACGCTGGACGTTGTCAAGTGAGATGTTTACGGCACGGAGGTATTCATCGGACATCCAGCCGTATTTGTGGCCCATTTCGTCAACACAGCACTGGTAGAAAAAGATAAAGTCAGGCGTCTCACCGGAAAGGATCATCCTTTCGGCATCTTCGGTCACCATTTTGTCTGCGACTTTGTAGGTGTAGCGTTTGCCGCTCACATAGTTGGCACGGGCAAGTGAGAGGGGACGGGCCAAGTCACGCAAAGGCTCCCAGGTGTAGAAAAAGGCGCAATTTTTCTCTGCGCTGCTGAGGAGTTCGCAAAGGCCTCTCACGGGACGTACCTGCGGCACGTAGGTGTTGCTGAGGATACCGTGCCGTTCGGCGCAGACACTGTGAAACAGTGACATGTGGCAGGGAAGTGTTACAGAGGGCATAACCGTGCGCATTTCCATGGAGTAGCGGCTTGTTGCAAGAAGCTCCCGGAAAAAGGGATGATCACATGTTGTCAGACTGTCCGGGCGCATACCGTCAAGGAGAGCCAGAAAAACTTTTGCCATAAGGGTATCCTTTCGATTGAAAAAGTGAAATCGGTTCTAATATAACATGGAAAAAGATTTTTTCAAGGGGGATTTTTTTGTTGTGACACTGAAAGTTCCGTGAAAAGAAAATGAGTTTGAAAAGGAATAGAGTTGAAAAGTGCCCCCGAAAGTGCTATATTTATATTAAAAGAGTATGTCGTCACTGATTTCAAGGGAGAAATTTCTATGCAGAAAGTAGCGTTCCCGATGGGACACTTTTATAATCCTGTCCCGTCGGATGAGGATATTGAAAAATTTATCGCCAACCGGACTTATGATTGCGAACTGCATGGGATCGATCTTAATTTGCCGGTTCAGCTTGATTACTACCGTTTGCTGATGCAGTTCCGGGAAGGCTTTATCTGGAAGATGGAGAAAACGCCGGGATTGACCTATTATGGCGACAACAGTCAATTTGCTCCGGCCTGTGCTTACCCGGTGTATGCTTTTATGCGTCTTTTGCGGCCCCGGCGGATCATTGAGGTGGGCTCCGGGTATTCCACTGCGGTCATGGTGGATACCAACAAGCTTTATCTGAATAATTCGGTGGATATTTCCTGTGTGGAGCCTTTCCCGGAACGTCTGGAAGAAAACTGGGGAAATCAGATCAATGACTATGTGAAGCTGCACCGGAGCTTGCTGCAGGATGTGGATCTTTCAATTTTTGATTCTCTTGGAGCCGGAGACATCTGCTTTATTGATTCCTCCCATGTTGCGAAACTCGGCAGTGATGTCATGCGGATCTTTTTTGAGTTGCTGCCCCGGCTGAACCCCGGTGTCATCATCCATTTTCACGACATCCCTTATCCCTTTGAATACTATGATTACTGGCTGCGGGAAAACCGGGCATGGAACGAAGCTTATATGCTCCACGCCTTTTTGCAGTATAATAAAGATTATGAAATCATCTACTGGGGAAGCAGTCTGGTCCACCTGGCAGACTCTGTTGCAGAACCCGATCTGGGGGGAAGTATCTGGCTGCGGAAGAAAAAATAAATTTCTGTTGACGCAGCTGTCAAAAAAATGCCGCATCTCTTTTTTTTCGTTAGAGAATGCGGCAATTTTTTTGTCCGGTCATCCTTTGCAGTTGACCAGTCCCGCGGCTATGGCTGTGCACCAGACCACGGAAAGGATGATCCACAGGATCACACCGTGAAGAACAGGTTTCAGCCCCAGTTCTTTCAGTTTCTCACGGCTTAAGTTGGATCCGATGAGAAAAAGAGTTGTGACC
>JAGBWB010000112.1 GCA_017629975.1 Lentisphaeria bacterium | reverse complement strand
GGACGCTGTCATGGCGCTTCCGGCGCTTTGTTCCCTTGGAAAAATGCTGCCGGAGCATTGCGGACTTTTTGTAGTAGCTCCTGAAATGTTCAGACAATTTTATGCCCAATTGCCGGTAGTCGCCTCTTTTGTGGGACTCCGCAAGGCTCATGCCAACTGGACTCTCAGCGAGATCCGGGAAGTGAAAAAACTCCGGGCAGGCGTTGCTGTGCTTTTCAACAACTCCCCCCGGGATGCCATTGCCATGCGTCTTGCTCTGGTGCCTCAAGTTTACGGCGCCGCGGCACGGGGAAGATCTTTTCTGCTCACAAAAGCCTTCAAACTCAAACGTCAGCAGATCCCCGGTGTCAGAGCGCAGGAGCATCTCTGCTCCCGTTACCTTGCCATTTCCATGGCTCTGGGGGCGGCTCCATGGGACGGCGTGACTCTGCCTGAGTTCTCTTTTGACCGCTGCGGCGATGAATCCAAACAGAAAATATGGTCCTGGTGCGAACATCCTGAAATGCTGCTCCTGGGGCCGGGTGCCGCCTATGGTGACGCCAAATGTTACGGCAGCGACCGCTATAATGCACTGGCGCGCTGGTGGATCGACCGGGGCGGTGTTGTCGTGGTGGCGGGTGGAAAGTCCGAAGTGGAAACCGGCAATGAGGTCTGCGCCGGACTGCCCCCGGAAAAGTGCGTCAATATGTGCGGTGCAACCGATTTGCAGGAGCTGATGATGCTGATCCGCTTTTCGCGTTTTATGGTCTGCAACGACTCCGGGATCATGCATCTGGGGGCGGCACTGGGGAAATCCGGTATTGCTGTTTTCGGTTCCACCGATCCTACTGCCACAGGGCCCATTTCCCCTGCATGGCAGTGTATTTCAGAAAGAACAGAGTGCTCTCCCTGTTTTGAACATGTTTGTCCCTTCGGCCACAAAAAGTGTATGGACTCAGTCAGTGCCGAAGCTGTAATTGAAGAGATGAAAAAAGCTCTTTGAAAATAAGATAATTAAGGAGTAATTATAATGGCTGAAGTGACCTTTCAGGATGTCAGAGTCTTCTGGGATGATAAAGTATTGAGCTTTTCCAACTCCGGATACAGCCGGAGCTATTCTCTGGAAACCCCTCTGCTCCACACCCTTGAGATGAAAGACGGCAGCGGCAGAGTTTTTGCCGGAGAAACGGCGGAAAAATTTGATGCCGACCTTTACGGATACGCTTTTCAGAGCGAATTCAAGGCATGGCGTTTGGAAACTTGCAACGCAGTTGTGCGGCAGGATCTGCCCTTTGAAAGCGATCACATCCTTGTGACCATGCGTTACTTTGATGACTTCAGCCATACCCGGTTGACCAGAGAGTTCTATCTTTACCCCGGTATCTCCATGTACGGTGTACGGAACAATCTGCAGCTGAAGGTGATTCCCGATCATTTTTTCAACAGCCGTCAGGGGCTGCGTCAGGAATACGATGCACACAATAAGACGTGGGAAAAATTCAAGTGGGAACCTGTTGTTGAAACTTTTCACCCCGCTGAAGGATTCAAGCCGGTCATGGCAGTTGAATTTGCCGGACATACGGATGTTCATGACCGTCCGGTGAGAGAACATGCCATAGAGCAGGGGATCACTGAATATGTGGGCAATCTGCTCTTTTGCGAAGATCAGCAGGGCGCCGGTGTTATGATCCTTCAAGAGGCTCCCCCCTCCACCGAGCGGCGGGAAATCGAGCCTTATGACTTCCGCCTGACTGCGGCGGGCGACCTTATCAGCATCGGCTGGGGCATGAATCATGATGAACTTGAGCCCGATACGCTTTTTGTCTCTTACCGCAACGCCGTGGGTATCTATCACAACGCCGTTGAAAAAGATGAACTGCTCAAAAAATACTGCCGCACCCGTTTCAACTACGGTAAAGAATATTATGGCGTGGTCTGTAATGCCTGGGGATGCGGTAATTTCCGGAATCGTATTTCTCCCGAATTTCTCGCCGCCGAAGTCAGAGGTGCCGCCAACTGCGGTGCCGACAGCTATCAGGTCGATGATGAGTGGCAGTGCGGAAAACTGGGTGATCTGTGCTATATGAATAAAGATGTGGTGCTGCGGGATTACTGGAGCATCAACCCCAAGAGTGTTGAAAACGGCAGTTTTGATTCTCTGGCGGCTCTCGCCCGGGAATGCGGCATCAAGCTCGCCCTCTGGCTGGCACCCAGTCTGACAAAGCGTTATGAGGACCACAGAGAGTTCACTGAGCTTGTCCTTGACTTCCACCGCCGCTACGGATTTGATCTTTTCAAGATCGACGGCGCTTTCTTTTCCAATTACAAGGCGGAACAGAACTTTGAGACCATGCTCAGAAATATCCGCCTTGAGAGCAACAAGAAAATTTTCTGCAATCTTGATGTGACCGCCGGAATGCGCGGCGGTTACTTCAAACTCCTTGAATACGGAAATCTCTTCCTTGAAAACCGTTATGCCTGCCATGGATGGGGCGTCGGATATCATCCCCTGAGAACCCTGCGGAACGCATGGAACCTTGCAAAGTATGTGCGGCTCCAGTATCTTCAGCTTGAGGTTCCCTACTATGGCGATGTGAACGATGAAGCCTACCGGAGACGCAATGAAGTCAATCCCAATATCTACCCCTGGGATTACTGGTTTGCCATCTCCTTCTTCGGCAATCCTCTGCTTTGGTTTGCCCCCTCTTCTGTGAAGGCTGAAGATCAGGCGCTTGCCGCCAAGATGATCGCGCTCCACAAGAAGTACCGCGAAGAGATCTTTGCCGGTATCATTTCTCCTGTGGGTGATGAGCCGGGTGCCGCGTCCTTGAGCGGACTTGTTTCACGCAGAAACGGCAGAGCTGAATTTATGGCACTCTACCGCGGACATGAGGCTGAAAAGTCCGAATTTTCAGCCGATGGCGAATGGGAACTTCTGGCAGGTAAAGCTGACTTTGCTCCCGGAAAGATCATTCTGGGTGAAAAGACCTCTTACGCCATTCTGAAGCGGAAATAAGAGATGACTCTTTCAGCTTTCTGGCTGATTGCGCTTTCCATCTTTCTCCATGTGGGGTGGAACCTTATCAGCAAAAAAAGCAAGCCTACGGCCGCCTTTTATCTGCTGACCTCGGTGACCTCCTTTCTGCTTTACGTTCCCTGCGTTTTTTTCGCAGGGATCGACTGGGGGGCTCTGGGGGGCCGGTTCTGGTGTTTTCTGCTGCTGAGTATTGCCTCTGAGATCCTTTACTTCATCGGTCTTTTCAAGACTTACCGGAGTGCGGATATTTCACTCGCCTATCCCATGGTCAGGGCGCTGCCTGTTCTGCTGGTAGCGGCAGTGACCTCTTTTTTCGGGATCGGAAAGGCGCTGAATCTCTGGGCTGTTGTCGGGATCTTTATTGTCTTTGCCGGGTGTCTTATGATGCCTTTGCAGAAGTTTTCGGATTTCAGCTGGCGCAACTATATGACGCCTGTTCTGGGATACATGATCCTTGCCGCCTGCGGAACTACCGGTTACACCGTCTTTGACGGAATGCTGATACCGCAGATACTCGCCCATACCTCCCGTTCCCAGCTGGCGGCGACAGGAGCTTTTATTTCTCTGCTGGAATTGGGGATCACAACGGGGCTTTCCATTTATGTCTTCAGCATGAAGAGCGAAAGGGAGTCCTTCAGACAGCTCTTTCTGCGCTCCTGGACGCCCCATGTCTGCGGCATTTTTTCTTCATCAGCCTATATATTGGTGGTTCTTGCCATGCCGCTTGTTTCAAATGTGAGCTATGTGCAGGCGTTCCGTCAGATGAGTCTGCCCCTGGGAGTGGCTGCCGGGATATTCATTCTCAAAGAAAAGTGTCCTCCGGTGCGGCTGGCGGGGGTGGGCGCCATCGTCGCCGGACTGGTCATCGCTGCTCTGAAGTAGGCGGCGTTGAACGGTTTTTCATGCTCCTGTAATCCTTGCCCCGGGTGGAAACACGCCGGGGCATTTCTTTGTAAAGAGGATTGATGAGGGAACGCTCCGGAGCGAACACGGCTGTTTTTATTCCTGCAAGTTCCATGAAAAAATGGGGGAGATCCGAAGAAAGAAAAGGTTTGTTCAAAGACTTTGTGATCTTTTTACGCAGCTCCGGACGGGGGAATGTATCTGAAAGCCACAGAAAGAGAGGGATCTCTGCCGTTGCCGCAGTGGGGAAAAGATCGGTGTGTCCGACAAAGTCATCTTCTTCATAGAGGGATTCCCCATGGTCGGCAAGGTAAAGAAGCAGGGCATTGCACTTTTGTTTTTCAATTTTTTGAATGAGTTTGCAGAGAAAATGGTCAAGGGCTCTCAGAGAATCATCGTATTCATTGAGGATATTTTCTTTTGAGGATTTTCCGGGAGTGCGGGAAAAGTGACGCATCTCTTCCGGGAATGTATCGGCATATTTCCAATGATTTCCCCTGAGGTGGAGTATCAGCAGTTTTTTCTGTGCAGATGACCGGAAGATCTTTTCAACTTCCGGAAGGATTTGCAAGTCATACTCTTTCCGGGGATTGGAAAGAGAAATAAAATGATCGGCGCGTTTGGCGGCGGTGAGAAAGGGAAGGGCACTTTCCTTATCCGGCATCTGATTGTAGATGTACCATACCTTGAAACCGGCTCTGCGGAAGATATCCGGCAATGAGGGATAACGCGTGAAATGAGCTCCGTCAGAACCGGCAAGAGTCAGGAGTCCCGGCAGGGCAAGGTGGGTCATGACATGAGGCGTGACTCCATTGTCAAAGCGGAAGAGTTTTTCCTGACTGTAAAGTTTTTTCAATCCGGGTGTTGTTTCCCGGGGGAAACCGTAAAGAGAGGAGCGCCGTCTTGAATGACTTTCACCTATGACAAGGATATACAGAGCTTCAGGATCACTGTTTTCGGCTGTTATTTCTTTGCTGAACGCCTTTTCCATCTGGAGCTGCCGCCGGGTTACCTGCCAGGAATGCACGAAGTTTTTCATCCGTACAGCCGGGGAGGGAAGAGGCGAGCTGCTTTCGCGGGCAGATACATTAAATAAAAACATGACTCCTGCGGTGAAAAGCGCAAGAGTCCCCCAGAGAAGTTTCTTTTTCTTCAGCTTGAAAATAATAATTCCCGCCGCCGGATAGAGAAGAAGTATGACCCATGTGGAAACACGCATGAAAAAGAGCTGCATAAATCCCCGGATTTCCTCTTTGGGAGCGATGCGCGCAGTCTGGAATATGTTGTAATCAAAAAGAGAACCGAAGTTGACCAGCAGAAAAATGTCAAGCAGATTGAAGATCCCCGCAGTAACTGACACCGCCCCCATCAGAAACGGGGCCGCCCGCCGGGGCAGGTGGAGAGCGGAAAAAATGAAAATACCGCACAATGCCCCCCTGAAAATCACCCCCGAAAGTCCGTTGAGCCACTCCTCGGCGGAAAATGAAAAGGCTCCGAAAAGCAGCTGGAGCAGCAGCGGGAAAAAAAGCAGGTATGTGAAAAAAAAACTCCAGCGCCGGAGTGATGACTCTTGCGGCGCGGGAGTTGTGTTGAGTGATGGCTCTTTTTCTGCCATTTTCACCTTTCTTTCTGATTCCGCCATTTGAGGCGTTCAAAAAGCAGCACTGCCACGAAAAGGAAAAGACACAGAGGCACCAGCAGGATGCTCCACTTCAAAGAGACATTGTCGCCAACTTTTCCCAGAAGCCATGTCATGATACCGCATCCGGGAGTCCCGGCGCAGGAAAGGATGATGTAGACAACGGTAGAGTCGAGAAAGGGCATCCGGTCGGTACAGTAGCTCTGGGAGCTGGGCCAGAGAGCAGAACAGGAGAGTCCCAGCACCAGAAAGAGTCCGTATGCCGCCCAGATGGTGGGTGCAAAGGGGAGCAGTATTCCTGCGGCAATACCGGTTGCGGCAGTTGAAAGAAGCATGTGAAAAAGATACTTCTGAGGTATCACTGCCGCGGCACCCAGTCGGCCGATGATCATGCCGATGGAAAAGATCAAGGTCGCCATGGCGCCCTGCATGGGGGTGGAGTTGAAGGTCATTCTTACAAAACTTGACGCCCAGAATGTCAATCCGAATTCAGCACCGCCCCCCAGGAACATCAAAATGAAAAAGAGCCAGAATCTCCCCGACTTGAGAATGTCAAGAGTATGGTGCCAGACTGTGGCGACATCCACTTTTTCTTTTTTGAAGACCACTCTTTTGTCAGGGAGCAGGAACATGAGTGCCGGCAGCGTGGCAAAGAGGGCAACTCCCCCCACGATATAGCGCCAATCCACTTTCTGATTGAGGAGCCACCCCACCAGAAGGGTCATCATGACGATGCCGATGGACCAGAAACCGTGACCGAAGTTGATATAGCGGCTGGGTTCATCATCTTCATGAAGATCCTGAAGCACAGGCGTGCACAATCCTTCTATAATCCCTTCGCCGAATCCCGCCACAGCAAGGGCGAGAAAGATGATACCGTAGGAAGGCGCCACAGAAGCGATACCGATACCCAGCCCCATCAGGATCACTGAGGTGCCGATGGTGAAACGTTTGCCCCATTTTCCGGCGGCGAATCCGCAGAAGATCATGGCAAGGACCATGAAAAGACTTCTGCCGATCTGCAAAGCGCCTCCGGCGCCCTGACCGCCTGATTCAAGGGGGAAGTTCAAAGTCCGGGCGATTTCAATAAGGACAACGGGAATAATGACAGAACAGCTGGAGTAGGAGATATATGTCATATAAGTGGCATAATCATACCTCCCCAGCTTACGCAGGGAAAAACTCATAGGGATCCAGGTATCCTTAAAATTACAGTGAACCTTTAGTGGAAAGCACGCCCTGAACTCTGGGATCAACAGAGGTCGCCTGATCCAGAGCCTTGGCAAAGCCTTTGAAGATGGCTTCAAAGAGGTGGTGGACTTCACCGGAGCAGATCATGCGGACATGCATGTTGAGTCCGGCATTGGAGCAAAGTGCCTGAAAGAACTCATAAAAAAGCCTTGCGTCAATGTCTTTGATCATGGGGGCAGGGGGAGTCACATCATAGTAAAGTCCGGCTCTGCCTGAAAGGTCAAGGGCGATCATGACCAGGGTTTCATCCATGGGCAGCAGAAAGTTGCCGTAGCGGCGGATCCCTTTTTTGTCACCTGCGGCTTTGACGATGGCCTGTCCCAGAACGATGCCCAGATCCTCCATGGTGTGGTGGTAGTCCACTTCTATATCGCCTTTGGCTTCAACTTCAAGGTCAAAGAAACCGTGTCTGGCGAAGAGGTTGAGCATGTGGTCAAGGAAAGGGATCCCGGTGTTGACGGCGGCTTTTCCGGAGCCGTCAAGATCCAGGCGCACGAGAATGTCGGTTTCTCCGGTTGTCCGGCGGATTTCAGAACTGCGTTCCATAGGGATATATTCTCCATAATTGGTTGTGATAATAAAGTTACCTGCTGATAATATACACCGGAACGCCTTTTTTTTCAAGGAGTTCTTCATGAAGTTGCCGCTCTGTAAAAGTCGTGTTTCAAATCAGACAGGCGCAGAGGAAAGGAGAAGAAAATGGCGTCAGTACGGCGGAAAATCCAAAAAAAGTCAAAAAAAATGATTTGTTAACTTGACTTTTTGATGGTTTTGGTATATTTTAGGTTTGGTTAGGTGTGTATAGGAATAAAAAGTTTTATTCAGGAGTGTAAAGGTTGAAATGATTTTTGTTGGCGAATATGACTACAGCGTTGATCCTCAGGGGCGGGTCAGTCTGCCTGGGGAGTGGCGCGGCGAGGGCGAAAGCTCATGGGTCGCTTTGCCTGAAAATGATACGGCATTGCTCCTGATGAGTGAGTCTGCGCTGCTCAGCTTTTTTACTGAATTGCAGAAATTTTCTGTGGCAGATCCGTCGCTCCGCCTTGCCGCTGCCCGTTTGGGTGCTCTGGCGCGGAGCTGCCGCTGTGACCGTCAGGGGCGGTTGTCCCTGGCGAAAAATCAGCTTGAAACTGCCGGAATAAGCAAAAATATCAAATTGATCGGTGCTGTGACCCATATTCGTCTCTGTGCCCCCGAAAAGTGGAACCCGGGCGATGTGGATTCGCGCATATCCGGAGCTCTCGGCGGCATGAGCCGTCTGGGGAATGACAATGGCGCTTTGGCTGCACTTGTGGAAGGGATCCTTGATTTATGAGTACTTTTCATCACATACCTGTTCTGGCAGAAGGTGTCCTTGAGCATCTCGTATTTCCGGCAGAGCGCAAAGTGCGGATGATCGACGGTACTCTCGGCGGGGGCGGACACAGTTCCATGCTGCTTGAAAAGTATCCGCAATTGGAGCTTTTAGGTATCGACAGGGATGAAATGGCACTTGAAAGTGCCGCAAAGAAACTTGCTTTTGCCGGAGACAGAGTCCACCTTTGCCACGGTGAATATGCCATGATGAAAGAACATGCTCTTTCCATCGGCTGGGAAAGTGTTGACGGGATACTCCTTGATATCGGGGTTTCATCGCCTCAGATAGATTTGCCCGAAAGAGGTTTTTCATGGCGGAACAACGGTCCCCTTGATATGCGGATGGATCAGAGTTCTGATGTGACAGCCGGACGGGTGTTGAATTTCAGCTCCGAAGAGGAGTTGTGCCGGATCTTCCGGGAATACGGAGAACTGCGCTCCGCAGCCAAACTTGCCCGGGCTGTTGTTGAACGGCGCAAGGAGGGATTTTTCGGAACAACTGCCGATCTGGTCAAACTTTGCGACGACACTCTCGGCAAATCCGCACCGGGAAAACTTCCGGTGCCCACTCTGGTTTTTCAGGCGCTTCGCATCGCCGTCAACCGGGAACTTGAACAGCTGGAAGAGGGATTGAACGGCGCTCTTGAACTGCTTTCTCCGGGAGGCCGGATCGCCGTTATATCGTTCCACTCTCTTGAAGACAGGATCGTGAAGGAGTTTTTCCGCAGAGAAAGTGCTTCGTGTGTCTGCCCGCCGGGATTGCCGGTCTGCTGCTGCGGACACAAGGCGCTTTTGTCCTTGCCTTTGCGCTCCAAAGTGGTCACAGCTTCAAAAGAGGAGCTGAAAAACAATCCGCGCGCGGCGTGTGCCAAGCTGAGGATCGCTGAAAAATTGTAATAATGTGAATAAGTGAACAGATCAATATACAGGAGGGAAAAGTTATGAATTTGCAGCCAGTGAAAATCGGTGGAAACAGCATTATGGGGGAACGCAGAAGACGTAATAACGGCAATACGGGCAGTTACAGCGGCTTTGTGATCAAATTCATACTTGTCATCATCGCCTTTATGGCAGTTCTTGTCGGACACCTTTATTTGCGTCAGCAGAGCGTCAAGTCAGCTGAACGCACCGATGATATCAAAAAACAAATTATGGATGTGAAAGCCGAAAACCGCAACTTGCGTAATCAGGTGGCAGGATTGACCCGCTGGGAGCATATCAGCCGTATGATCGTGCGGTTCAAGCTGGATCTCAAGCCTGCTATGCATGGTCAGATCCTCAATATCGGGGTTTACACTCCTGAACAGGCGGCGACGATCCCGCTGACTCCTTTGAAAGTGGCTTCAAACGTCTCCTTTTCTACCCAGGGGAGATGATGCTCCATGGGGCAAAAAACAAATGCCGGAGACGGCGCTGTCAATTCCCCGGAGTCGATCCGCATCCGGTCCCGTTTTATACTGGGATTGCTGATTATTGTCGGTGTTGTTCTGGGGGGGCGGTTTTTCTGCATTCAGGTCCTGCAGCGGGATTATTATCTCAAGGAAGCCCGCAGGATCTATACCAAAAAACAGATCGTTACCGGGCAGCGCGGAGAAATATTTGACCGGAACGGCAATCTTCTGGTCGCCAATTCTCCGCGGTTGAATGTTGAATGTTCTCCTTATAATGTGGTCAAGGACGAGGACAGGCGTCGTCTTGCCTGGATCCTTGCACAGCATTTCCCCGAAAAAAATTACCGGGAGTATTATAAACGTCTTGACCGTTACAGATATGTTGCGGGCGATGACGGAAAATTGACCAAACGCAAAAATCAGTATTTTCTGGTCAAACGCAATGCATCTCTTGAAAGAGTCCAGCTGCTGAAAAAAAGTCTGGCGCCGACGGGAAAAAAAGATAAACGCCTGAATCTGCTCCGTGTCGTTACCTTTTCTCCCGGTGTCGTCCGGGCCTATCCAAAAGGCAGGATGCTTGCCAATCTGCTGGGGTATGTTGATATTGAAAACGATACCATTAAACCACGGAACGGATTGGAAAAACGCTTTGATCATACCATGACTCCGGAGAAAATACGTAATGTTTATGAACGCACTCCTTCCGGACATCCCATCAGTTTTGCCAATAATAAGATCATTGTGCCTGCCAACGGCAAAGATATTTATCTGACCATCATTGAGCCTCTTCAGGCAATTCTTGAAGAGGAACTCAATACCGTTGTTGAAGAGTGGCATCCTGAAGGCGTTTTTGCCGCCATTGCAGATCCCCGTTCCGGAGAGATCCTTGCCATTGCCCAGCGCCCCACCTTCGATCCCGGCGACAGAACGACATACAAAAATGCCGGTGCTGTCAGAATGCGCTATGCTCAGGATATCTATGAACCGGGCTCTCTTGCCAAACCTTTTTCTGTGTTGTATGCTCTTGAACGCAAACTTGTCACTCCTGAAGACAAGATCAATTGTGAAAAAGGCAGATGGCATGAAAAGAAACTGACTGATGTTTCCTCCTACGACATGCTGACAGTTTCTGATGTTATCAAAAAGTCAAGCAACATCGGTACGGCAAAAATCGCCATGATGCTGGGCAAAGAAGGTGTTTACCACGCTCTGACCCGTTTCGGCTTTCATACCCGGAGCGGTCTGCCTTTTACAGCAGAACAGCGGGGATTCTTTTTACCGCCTGCGCGTTGGGATTCTCTTGCCATCACCCGTATTCCTATCGGATACAGCTTCAGCACCACTCTTCTGCAGCTTCTCAGAGCCTATTGCGGACTTGCCAATAACGGCAAACTGCCCTATTTGAAACTGATCCACGGCATCCGTGATCCCGAAACAGGGAATATGGAACTGGTTCCTCATAAAGGTTTCAAGGAAACCGGCGCTGATCCTGTGCAGCTTTACAAACTCATTGACATGATGATTTCTGTGACTGCCAAAGACGGAACGGCGCGCCGGGCGGCGATCCCCGGATTCCAGGTCGCCGGAAAAACCGGGACCAGCCGCAAAAACATTGAGGCTCTGAAAGATCCTGTGACAGGAAAAATCATCCGTAAAAGCGGTTACTCCACCAGTGAGTATTACACCAGTTTTGCCGGATTCGTTCCTGCTCATGATCCCCGGCTTGTTATGGTGATCACCGTTGACAATCCCAGAGGCGGCAAAGGCGGCGGCGCTGTGGCGGCGCCTGTTTTCAGACGCACCATGGAGCGGGCTTTGCGTTACCTCAACGTGCAGCCTACTGAACCATTCCCGGAGCCTGTCGTCGGCAGACGGTGACAGGTGATTTTTTCCGGGATTTTCCCCATTTTATCCATCAGACAACTGGAATAGGCTTTTTTTGTGTTTCTTTACTTGCAATTTAAGGACTCCTGCTCTATATTATAGATGGTACTGTTTGTTTTTAATGCTTAAAGTATAGGAAAAGGAAAAATGCCTGTTGATATTCTTGTGGGTACCCAGTGGGGTGACGAAGGTAAAGGTAAACTCATTGACGTTTTGACCAGTGATGTGGATATGGTCGTCCGTTTTCAGGGCGGCAACAATGCCGGACATACTGTTGAGATCGGTTCCGAGCGCTATGTTCTGCATCTGGTGCCCTCCGGCATTTTCCGTCCCGGAGTCCGTTGTGTTATCGGCAACGGTCTTGTGGTGGATCCTGTGGCGCTGGTTGAGGAAATTGAAGGTATCCGCGCCCGGGGTATCACCGCTGACAATCTTGAACTGTCTGACCGTGCTCAGCTGATTTTTGTCTACCACAAGCGCGCTGATGCTCTCAATGAAAAGGGCGCCACCCGCAAGATCGGAACCACCGGACGCGGTATCGGTCCTGCCTATTGCGATAAGAGCCGCCGCAGCGGTATCCGCGGCTGCGACCTCTGCAAGCCTGAGATCCTCAGCGCCAAGTTCCGTGCTGAAGCCGCCCGCTACAACAAGATTTTTGCCGACGCGGGAGCCGAGCTGATCGATATTGAAAAAGAATTGGCTCTGGTTCTTGAAGCTGCCGCGAAATTGGCTCCCCTGGTCCGCAACACCGCTTATACTATTGCTGAAGCTGTTCAGCAGGGCAAGAAGATCCTTTGCGAAGGCGCTCAGGGAGGACTTCTTGACGTTGACCATGGAACCTATCCCTTTGTTACCAGCAGCAACACCATCTCAGGCGGAGCCTGTACCGGTGCCGGTATTCCTCCTACTGCTGTCCGTAACGTTTACGGCGTTATCAAGGCCTACACCACCCGCGTGGGTGAGGGGCCTTTCCCCACTGAGCTTTTTGATGCTGACGGTGAACTTCTCCGTGCCAGAGGCAGAGAATTCGGAGCCACCACCGGCCGTCCCCGCCGCTGCGGATGGTTTGACGCTGTGGCTTCCCGTTACTCCTGTATGCTCAGCGGCGTGAACAAGCTCGTTGTCACCAAGCTGGATGTGCTTGATGAATTTGATGAGATCGCCGTCTGTACCGCTTATGAAATTGACGGTGTCCGCACCACCGAGTTCCCCGCAGCTGTGGAAGATCTGGAAAAGGTCAAGCCCGTCTACGAGATGATGCCCGGTTGGAAAACCGCTCTTGATGCAGTGACCTCTCCCGAGGGACTGCCTGAGAACGCCCGCAAGTATCTTGCCAGAATGGCAGAGCTTATCGGCGCGGAGATCGATATCATTTCCGTTGGTCCCCGCCGGGACCAGACCTTTAAGGCGTGAGATGAAATATGGCCGCTGCCGGCCGTCGTGACATAGGAGACTCCGGGAACGCTTCGCACAAGGGTTCCCGGGGTTTTCTTGCCTTTATTGCAAGTTTTGACTGGATCCAGATCGTTGCCCTCATTTTCCTGCTGAGCACCGGACTGGTTTTTATCTATACCACGGGTGTCCAGGTCGGAACTCCTGCTGCGGCGCTTTTTTTCAAAAAACAATTGACTCAGTGGATCCCATTTGGTATCATTCTCTGGGCTTTTTTTGCTTTGCAGGATTACAGAAAAGTACATTTCAAAACCGGCAGTATACTTTTTTTTCTGCTGACAACTGCCGCGCTGGTACTTGTATTAAAATTCGGGATCACAGTTTACGGCGCCAAGAGATGGCTCATGGTTGGGGGATTCCGGCTTCAGCCCTCTGAATTCGGAAAACTTTCCCTTATCCTGGTTTTAGGATGGCTTTTTTCCACACCCCATTTCAGCGGAGCCAAATGGAAGGGGATCATTGCAGGCGGCGCTTTGGTCATGCTGCCTGCTTTTCTGATTTTCAAAGAACCTGACCTGGGGGGAACTCTCATTCTTTTTCCCATTGCCGGAGCCATGCTGGTGGTCTCAGGGCTCAAGTGGCGCTGGCTGCTTCTGCTTGCTGCCGTCGGTTGTGCCGCTTTTTTTGCTTTGAGGGCACTTGTCCTTGCAGAGGATCCCATTCCCGAAAAAAAGGGAGGGGCAGTTGGTGAAAACGTTCAAGTTTCAAAAAAGAAGATAGTATTGCTGAAGCCGTATCAGAAAAAGCGCTTGATGGTTTTTTTCAAGCCTAATACCGATATCAGTAACAGCGGACACAATGTTTATCAATCCCGGCTGGCAGTGGGCGCAGGAGGAATCTGGGGCAAGGGGATAGGCAATGGAACTCAGAACCGCTGGGGATTTCTGCCTCAGACAGTTTCCAATAACGACTTCATCTTTTCCGTTATCGCAGAAGAGACCGGTTTTATGGGGTGTCTTTTGCTTCTCTGCGGATACGGTTTTCTTTTTCTTTCGATTTTCCGCACAGCACTTACCGCTACCCCTTTCGGACGCATGATCGCAACCGGCATCGGAGCTATGCTTTTCTGCCACACCTACATCAACATCGGCATGTGCATCGGACTTGCTCCTGTTACCGGATTGCCTTTGCCCTTTGTCAGTTACGGCGGCTCTTTTATTTTTGTGGGAATGATGTCCATGGGGATCATGCAGAGCATATACCGTTTCCGTGATACGGAAAAGAGCTCCTCGCGCTTGAATTAAGTTGGGAGCCTTTACTATCAGTCAAATGAAGTCCCCGTCATGTTGCTGATACTTTGCAAAAATGCAGTGAAATCCAATTCTGAGCTTTGATTTTGCTTCTTCATGGAAAATAATCCGAATCAACGATGTAAAAAGGGCTGCCGCATATCTTTTTTGAGATTTGCAGCAGCCCTTGCTGTTTGGCTGTATTGAGCCGGAATTGAGATCACGGCATTTTGATCACAGGGGTAAAATACTTCATGTATTTCTGCCATTCTTTGGAGGGAAGCATTTCAGGAGTGATCTTTTTCCTGAATTTCCCTTCCAGAAATTCGTAGAAGAAAGGTGTCGTCTGAGTTTTGAACTTTCTGTTCAGATAATCGTATATGTCTGCCCGTATTCTTCTGGTCATCCTGATTTTCTGCTCTTTTTTCTCCTGTTTCCCTGATTCAGATTTCTGCACATAGACCGCTTTGAAGACGCCCTGAGGAGGGGGAGCCAATCTGACGATCTCCACATCCATCAACGTTCCGGCGGCTATGAAGTTTTTCATAGTGACGCTTTTAAGGCGTTCATGGAACTGGGCAAACTGCTTAAATGCCGCAGGGAGAAATTTCTCGCGGAACTGTTTGAATTCATCCACCATACCAAACTCAATATTTGAGGCGTTGGGAACTGAAAAATCTGCAAAACTGTTGGAAACCGCCTGAAGAACCTCAATGTTGTCGGAACGCACAGCAGCAACAAAGGCTTCTGCCAGTTTTTTATACATTACATTCAACTCACCCTGAAGTTTTTTGAGGCGGGCATCGCGTTCTTTTTGAGTCTCTTTCTGCAATGCCGCAGTGGCAGCTTGCTGAGCAGCAAGAGCTTTGGCTTCAGCTTCAGCTTCGCGCTTTGCGTTTTCTTTAGCTTTTTCCCGGATATCCAGCTCGTTCTGAATTTTTTGGATTACGCTGTTGCGATACTCCAAGGCCCGGGTGGTTTCATCGGCAGAGGCATAGATTTTGCGAAGTGACCCGTAGGCTTCTTTTTCTTCTTTGGTCACAGCAGGAAGATACCGGAGCTGGAACTGTTCAGTGTCTTCAAGAAACTTCTTTGCATTCTGAGCCGGGTTTGCCCGGAAAAAGGCTTGCAAACGCTCTACTTCAGCGAGGAAATCCTTGCGCGTCACCGGAACAGGGATCGGGGCGGGCTGAGGCACTGAAGGTGCTTGAGCCACGGGAGCTGCCTGCTTGGTTTCACTCTTATTTTCAGGCAATTTGATTCCCAGAGATGAAGCTGTTGAAACTGCAAACTTCTGAGCTTGTGCTCCCAGCATTCCTTTGTGAGCAACAAAAAACAGTGCAGCTGCTATGATGAGCAGCAACAGGGGGAGAAGGATAAAGAGAAGAG
>JAGBWB010000111.1 GCA_017629975.1 Lentisphaeria bacterium | reverse complement strand
TGTAGGTCGCACCGGTGGCATTGGCAAGGGGGCCTGAACCGGTATAGATGGTGGAAATGATGATCAGAGCGGTCATAGTCAGCACGATCCCTGTATCAATGAAAACGCCGATCATGGCGACAGTTCCCTGCTGATGGGGCGTCTTGACAAGAGCCGCCGCATGGGCATGGGGGGTGGACCCCATACCCGCTTCATTGGAAAACAATCCGCGTTTGACTCCCTGACTGAATGCCGTTTTCAGCGCAGCTCCCAGAGATCCGCCGATAAGGGCATCCGGCGCAAAGGCATATTTGAAGATGGCGCAAAAGGTTTGGGGGAGATACTCTATTCTCATCACAAGCACCGCAACTCCCCCCAGCAGATAGATGAGCGCCATAAAGGGAACCAGTTTCTCGGTGGTCTTTGCAAGACGGTTGATGCCGCCTGCAAAAATCAGCATGGCGGCAGCGGCAATGATGATGCCTACGCTCCATGGGGGAAGTTTGAAAGCGTTACTGCATGTTTCGCCGATGGAGTTCGCCTGAACCATGCACCCCATGAAACCGAGAGAAATAATAGTTGCCACTGCAAAAAATCCTGCTAAAAAGGTTCCGAAAGCGCTGGGGAATGCGCGCTTGATGTAATACACAGGTCCGCCGTGGGGAGTCCCATCTGCATCAAACTGGCGTGTTTCCTGAGCAAGAACAGCTTCCGCGTAACTGGTTGCCATGCCGAAAAAGGCGATGACCCACATCCAGAAAATAGCTCCGGGACCGCCAGTGAGGATGGCGCCTGATGCGCCCACGATATTGCCTGTTCCTACCTGAGCTGCAACCGCCGCAGTCAGTGCCTGAAATGAACTGAGTCCGCTTTTGTGGCCTGAACTGTTGAGGGAAAAGCTGCCGAAAGCGTTTCTGAAACCTTCGCCGAAACAGCGGATCTGAACAAAGGAGGTGCGGAATGTGAAGTAGAGACCTGCTCCGGAAAGAAGAGTGATCAGTACGTAATCTGAAAGGCTGCTGTTGATCTTTGAAACGAGCGGGAGCAGATCCATCTTTAGGTAGTTCCTGAGATTTGATTTTAAAACATAAGGAAACGGAACAGCTGAAAACTTCAGTTATTCCGTTTTGCAATTTCTAAAAATAGCACAAAAAGTTATGTTTGTCAAGAAAAAAGTGATTTTTTCCGTATTTTCCTTCTACAGCTCTTCGGGAGGTACGTCCTCAGAAATGGAAATTTGCACATCATAGGCGGATTTCAAAGCCTCATAGAGTTCCGGAAAGTCAAAGCACTTCAGCATCCCTGCGGGGAGGCAGGAGTTCGGAAGACGGAATTTCCCTCCGGCAATAAGCGCTCTCAGAGAGGCGGGAACTTCTTCAAGAATGATCCTTTTGACAGGTAGTTTTACTGCCGCTGCGGCAAATGCCGCGATGACTCCGCCCATACCTCTTCCTGAAAGAGTCAGATCTTCAACACCATGTTCTTTCAAAAGAGCCGCGGCTCCCAGCAGGTCACGGACTTTTCCTCCGGCAAGAGGAACGCCCAGCAGTTCGGCTGTTCCCTCAGCGAAACTCTCTCTGCCCACCGGGGCAAAAAAGTCATCGGGTACACCTCTGCCCGCAGCAGAGCGTGACGCGCCGATGCCCCGGACATCCAGAACGAAAAGATTCTTTTCGCCGCTTCTTTTGAAAAGTTCTTCAAAGGCGGAAAGATGGGCACAATGGAGTGTGGCGCTTCTGTATCCCGGGATGACTGGAGTATCCCGGTCGACCTCCAGTTTCAGAACAGGGCGGAGCGTCGTTCCGGGTTCAGTGAGCAACACAAAATTTGCGGCGCTTGAATTCTGAGTCAGGGGAATATTTCGTGCGACCCGGTAATCCGGGGCATCAGGCAGAACTTCCGGAATCTCAAGGGCTTCTCGCAGGAAAGAGCCGATCTTTTCAGGAGTGACTCCACGGGGCGCCGGGAAGGTTTCCAAGAGAGACTCCAACTCACTTTTTGCCCCCGGAAGATCAAGGACATATCCTGTTGGGGTGACTTGAGCCTCTTGATCTGTGAGAAGTTCAAACTCCGGCTCCGGAGCATCTTCTCTGCCCATGAATTCTTGTGTGAAGAAAGCGTACATCGCCTCCCGGCTTTCCTGGCAGTAGGCGTGAGGACCGGGAGCAACAGAAAAATGCAGCCGGTCGGGATATCCCAGTGTGTTGTAGATGTGAGAAACCTCGTTACGGGCTTTTTTTACACTTCTCAGATCCATGAAGTCATCTTCTGTTGCCATGAGAAGAAAAGGTTTCGGAGCACCTGCAATGGCGAAGTCCGGACGGTCCAATCCGGCGGCAAGAAGTCCCTCCGGGGTACTTTCCGCATCGGTGGGCGTTTCATTGCGGAACACATCCCTGAATCTGTTCATGTGGCAGGAGACGCCGGCGCATTTAACACGTTCATCAAGAGCAAAGAGAAAGAAACTCATCTGGCCGCCGCCGGAGGAACCGGTGATACCGATTTTTTCCGGGTCTATTTCCGGACGCGAACAGAGATAGTCAAGGGCGCACTTTGCATCGTGGATAAAAAGAGAGGCTGTAAGCACTCCGGAACATCTCAGAGCTTTGCCGAGAATGCTGTGTTCCCAGGTCGGATTCAGGGGAGGCTTGAATTGATGGGACTCTCCCTGGCCTGAAGGATCGCAAATGAGCACTCCGAAGCCTTTCAGTGCAAGTCCGAAAGCAAAGGCCTGATAGTCATCATGTGCTTTACCGTTCATGGAGTGTCCGCAGACACCCAGCACGCCCGGCATCTTGCCTGACGGATTCTCTTTCCGCAGAAAGAGTCCGGCATTGAAGATCCCCGGACGCACTTCAAGCACCACTTTGTCGATCAGAACGCCGTTCTTATTTATGGTCGTCATCACCTGCGGCGCAGCACTTCCTTTGGAAAAACGGTCTTTTTCCATAAGAGATTTCAATTTTTCTTTCACACAGGCACAGTGGTCCAGTGCTTCTGCTGCGGTCGAAACCGCAAAGATCCTGCTGCTGCGCTCTTCGTCGGCGCGGGCGCTGAGAGGCTCCAGATAGTCATAGAGCGAATTGGGGTATTGGATCTCAAGCATTTTCATTCTTGAATATTCATTCTTTGAATTTCAATGTGCACAAGGTACGGAAAGAGTTGATCACAGCAACATTTTGCTCTGTCATCTCTGCCCTGACGCCTGTTTCGTATGAAAACGCTTCAACTGACGCTGCACTGAAGGGGATCTTGACGGTGACATTCTGCACATCAACAGAGTTGTTGCAGTTGATAAGGTGGACCAGTTTGCTTCCGTCAGGAGCAAGAGCCGTTTCAAGCAATATGGCAGGGGTATTTACTTCGAATCCGCTCTTCAGGTCATCCAGAGTTCCGGCGGGAAATGCCGGAGTGCATCTTTCGGCGCCGTGTTCATTGTAGATTCCGGCGGGGGTGACGGCGATCACCCGGCAGGGCAGAGCCTTGATGGCGCGGACATCTTCGTCTGAAAGCAGGACCGTTCCGGGGAGCAGAAGAGTTTCGTCAGCCGGAATTTCATCTCCGGGGAAGACCACTTCAACGGGAATGTGCCTTTTGAAAAGTTCATTGCAGGTATTTTTGAAAACTTCTCCGGCAGTTTTGTGGTCCAGATCCATCAACCGGGAATCGGGATGGTAGAGGATTTTTACTTTGGCGCAGGGACGGGATTCAGCATAAAGTTCCGGATGGTCCAGGTAGTAATGGAATATCTTGGACAGAAGTTCGTGGTGGGGTTCTGTATCCATGACCATGCCCCCTTTGCCGCTTTTCAGGGGACGGGCAAGCCAGTTGCTGCCGCAGTCCGAACCGAATACCATACTTTCCGCCTGAAAAAGCGTGATCTCTTCTGCTGTTTCCGGAATACGCAGGGATTTTTCGTTGTGGAGCCATGAGGTGTTCAAAACGGCAAGTCCCGCTCTCTTTCCCAGTTTGAATCCCGGGACCGTAGAGGTCAGTTTGCCGTCTTTGTAATTGATGAAAGAACCTGTTTCAATGAAAACCTGATCTGCTTCAGGGGGGGTGAAGGCAGGATCATATCCCGCATAGCCCGGAGGCGTAAAACGTCCTATGCCGCAGTTGTAGAGGACAATGGCATCCGGATTGATTTTTTTGACCAGCTGAAAGGTTTTCCGGTGGCGCCATGCACACAGTTCCCGGCGGTACTTGAGATAGTGGAGCCGCAGCGGTTCATTCTGGGAGTTTACACCGGGGATCCTCACATGGTTGAAAGAGTGCAGCGCATACTCTTTGGGATCGGGGACATTTTTACGCAGATACTCTCTGTAAGCTTCAACGCACCTGCTGCAATAGCAGATCCCGTTTGAGCCATTGTCAAAATGAAATCCGTCCAGCTTGACTGTATTGAGTCCGAATTCAATCAGTTTTGGGTAATATTCATCAAAATAAAGCGAGGCGTTGTAACAGACATAGTTGCGGCTGAAGAATCCCCCCTCAAAATCAGGATGTACCGGTTGTCCGTCGATTCCGATGATGGAACAGCCGATGGCGCCGGGCAGTTCATCTTCCAGGGTTTCGTAATAAAATGTACCGATCGTGCAGTAACCGATGACCTTGATCCCGTAACGGTGGGCGATCTGCACCACTTCGGCGGTGCGCATCATGTCATCATGCTCCATCTTGAGTCCGAATCCCTTGTAGTAGTGGGTATAGATCTCATTGACGCCCATGGCAGCGGCTTTGGCAATGGCCTCTTCTGTATGAAGTCTGTCATACCAGTCGGGGATCCATTCCCCGTTGCCCAGCTGGGAGTAAAGGTCGCTGTGACGGCGCTGATAAAATTGTTTGGGTTCATGACCCCAGAATGCCCATACCAAAGGTTTCATGCTGTATATCTCCGTGATTTTTTTGCTGCGAATTTTTAATTTGGCCTTAATATAATGTCCCCTGCCTTGATTGTCAAGGAGGGGACATTGAAAAACAGTGTCAGATGTATGGAAAAATCTTAAAACACGATCTTTCCGTACCGGTCTCTGGTGTTGCGCCAGGAGGCCTGTTCAAAGTTGTATTCCCATACCATGAAAAAGCTGACTCCGGGATAGATATGATCGGCGGTTGCGTTGAAAAGCCAGGTGCTGCCGGGCCGGGGCTTTTTCTCAAAGGCGCTGAAAGGAATGGTCAACTCCGCCGAGATTTCACCGGGGGCAAGTTTGACGCCGGGGGCAGGAACTGTCACTTTTCCGCAGGTTTTGCCGTTAGAATAGACATCTCCCAGACCTTTATTGGCGGCATTGGTGAGTTTTCTGGTATAGCATGCGGGACGTCCGTTGCGGAACCGGCAGACAAAGCGCTTCAGATTTTTCTCATCAGGGCCGAGATAAACAGACAGCTGGCTTTTTTCCATCTCTTTGTATGTGGAGCTGCTTCTGATGAAAATGACTTTCAGCGCATCCTGCTCAACGCGGCTGAGGATTCTGACGGCCTTTTCCTTTTGCACGGGAACCATTTCGGTCAGATAGTTGCCGGGGACAAGATACTGAGGCACGGAGTCTCCGGGTTTGATGACTCTTCCGGCACATTTGACGCCTTTTTCCTTGAGCCAGAGCATGTCCCAGTTGAAGGGCGCAAAAAGCAGTCCCCGCATTCTGCCCCCTGCCTGAACGGCATTTTTAGGAGCATGGGCGAAAAGAGCAAAGCCGTTTTTATAAGTCTGATTGTTCTTGCTCCATTTGAGGGCATTGAGAAACTTCTGCCGGGCGACGAGATGTTTTTCAGCCTCTTTATAGTCTGCATCCGTAAGAGTTTTGCGGAACTTGCTCAGGGCGTTGACAGATCTTGCCGTATGCATCAGATAGTCCAATTCAAAACGGGCAAGGGAAAGCTGCCAGTTTTTGCCGGACTTGGCTTCAGCTTTTTTGAGGAGCGTATCCAACTTCACGAGCACCTCTTCGGGCCAGCGGAGAAGTACCGTTCCGAAAGCGGCCCGGTCGTATGTGGGGGGATTGCCGGTGAGAAGCGCGGGATCGTTCCAATCAGTTTCTTTGACGGTATAGTGGAGATCGAGACGTGAATTGATAAGAGTGTAGAACTCCTCCATTTCCTTTGCCGCTTTGGGGAAGAGGGCGCCGCAGAAACGCTTGAAGAGTTCAGCCACATCCTGATCGGGATCTTCCGTCAGTTTGAGCCAGATGTAGTAGTTGGGCCCCTCAAGTCCGTGGGCTTCGCCGAAACCGCAGCAGTAGATGCCTTTGACATTGCTGCGCCGAAGTGATTTTGCCTGTTCTTTCAGGTAATTCCAGGAACGTTTGGGCATGAAACCTTCGTTGTTGTAGTAACCCCAGTTGTAAAGGTAGACCACAAATCCGCCGCGGACTGTATAGGGCGCCCACGATTTGAGGATCTCTTCGCTGTAAGGGGCAAGTTCAATGAGCACATTATCCGGAAACTCTTTGAAAGTCCGGGGAGCCTGGCGGGTAGGACCGTAAGCCATAATACAGACCTTTTTACCGGGACGGTCTTTCAGAAGTCTGCGGGCAAAGTTCCGGTGAAGGATCCAGAGTTTTTCTCCCCAGACGGGAGAGCTGCGGTAAGCATTTCTGTCTGTGGGGGGAACGCCGGGATTCAAACCGAAAAGGTTGGCGCACTCTTTGCATTCACAGGGGAGAAATCCGTCACTCTGGGCAAGCTGCACCATTTCATAACCTCTGTCAATGTGGTCAAGGACCTCTTTGTAGATCAGCTCCTGAACATCTTTGTTCGCAAGACAGATCTGCACCCGGGGACCGGGATCGCGTTTCCCCTTGATGAGAGCATAATATTCAGGATGATCCTTGAAATACTTTTTCGGATTGAGTGCAACATTGTGATTGTGTCCGCCGTAACATCCGTACCAGGGGGCGAAAAAGGAGTTGTTGGCAATGTCGTAATCAAGGTTGCGTCTGCCTGCCATGTTGTATTCAATGGCGGGAACACGCTTGTAAGAGAAGTTTTCAGGAACGGCAAGGCGTTTGATTTTGGGAACGCCGTCACGGGAGTCGGGAGTTCCGGCAAAGACAGCGCCGGTGAATTTTTCCAGAAAGGTCAGCATGGCCTTGTGGGAACCTAAAATATAACGCTGACGGTAAAGTTTGGTGATGTCGCTTTTGTTGCGCCAGTCCATGCCGTGAAGGTAGATGTTGCCCTCTTTGACATCAATTCTGTGTTCCCACCTTTTGTAGTGAGCCGGTGCAAGTCCTGCCTTGCGGACCGCATCGGTCGTACCGAAAAAGATGGCTTTGCCTTTGCCGTCAAAACGGCTTTCAGGAACGATGGGCAGCACGGCGCCCGTGGAGTGGCGCAGAATGCGCTGCAAGGTTTCAGCACCGATGGAACTGTAACGGTTGTGAAAAGGATAAAGTTCCTTGTCGGCATAA
The DNA here is from genome assembly GCA_017629975.1 of Lentisphaeria bacterium. Taxonomy (GTDB): domain Bacteria; phylum Verrucomicrobiota; class Lentisphaeria; order Victivallales; family Victivallaceae; genus UBA1784. The sequence goes on along the minus strand of JAGBWB010000111.1, from coordinate 6,968 downwards.
ACGATCTTGTAGCCGGAGCGTCCGCCGCTGATGATCTCAATATCAGCACCATTCAGCAGAAAAGCAATACAACCCAGTACAGGAAAAAGAATTTTTTTCATAACCTGTTCACCTTAATTTATTTTTATGCCAGAGAGTCTCGGCAGACACGCATGACATTTCCGCCGATTATTTTCTGAATATCACTGTCAGAGTAGCCGCGCATGACCAGTCCCACAGTGAAGAGAGGCCAGTTTGTCCATGCCATGGAGGCGAAATCCTCGGGATCGTTGGGACCTGAACCGGGGGCGCGCCAGTACTGTTCCCAGAACTTGCGGTTGTTGGGAGCATTGGACGCCCAGACATACTCAGAAAGTGTGGCGCACCGGTCAGTTCCGATGGCGACATGATCCACACCGAATGTTTTGGCCACATAGTCGATGTGGTCCAGAAGTGCGTTGATATTCTTTCTGCCCTGGAGAAAGGCAGGATAGCAGCAGATCCCCACATAACCGTTGGTCTTTTTGATGGCTTCAATGACTTCGTCGCATTTAGCGCGGTAGTGGCTGGAAATTTTTCCGGCGGTGGTGTGGCTCGCAACCACGGGTTTTGAGGAACATTGTGCTGCTTCAAGACTTGTTCTCTGTCCGGAGTGGGCAACGTCAGGAATGACGCCCGCCCGGTTCATTTCTGCGATGGTCATGCGTCCGAAGTCGCTGAGGCCGGCATTGGCAGTTTCGGCGCAGCCGTCGCCGATGAGATTCCGGCGGTTGTAGGTCAGATGCATCATGCGGACACCCAGGTTGAAAAAGGTTTCAATCAGGTGAAGATTTTCTTCGGCAGAGGTGAAGTGCGAGGGCAGGGGAACGCCATTGGTGGTGATGTAGAGCGCTTTGTTGCCCCGGGCGCGGATCTGCTCAAGTCTGTCCGGGAAAGCGCATCTTTCGTAGGTCTCTGAGCAGTAGTCGATGGTTCTTGTGTAGTTACCCAGGCGTTTGAGAAGAAGTTCGGCGTCATTGCTCTCTTCGCCGCAGTTCTGAAAAATACAGTCCACACCGCCGAAATCCCAGGTCTCTCTCAGGAGTTTGCGGATCCGGGGATCGTGGAACCCCTCAACCATGTGATGCATTTCATCGGCATAATGCAATTCATCCCGTGAGGCCCCCGCAGCAATCAGCTCCTCGGTTCGGGAAGAGCAGCCTCCGCAGAGGGGCATGAAGCCGTAAGCATCAAAGACGAGGGAGTTTTTGTGAAGTTCCAGACCGTGTTCAAGTTCTCTGGCGCTAGGGTTGAGGATTTTGAGCGCCAGAAGCCGGTTTTTTTCTGCGTTGATCATCTTGAAATTTTCCTGTTATTGAAATTGTTGAAATTCAAATGCAACGAACCTATTATAGACGCAGAATGGATAAAAGTCAAGCATCGCAATGGGCGATAAGAAGAAAATGCGGAAAAAAAGAGAAAAAATATGCAAAAAAGATGATTTTAAACTTGAAAAAACAGCAGTTGCGGTGTAATTTATATGACAATCAGGATTCCGGAAGGTTTTGCGGTGAATTCCATTCCACCGCACCGCATCACCCGAGGATCAAGTAAAGAAGCGTAGAGAACGGCGCGGTATGATGCTTGCCACCAGTCCATGTAGCACGGCAGTTTTGAACTGTCGGGGTTGGGGGAAGGGGAAACTGCGGCGTGCTTTGCAATTTTATGAAAAAAGGGTGAAAAGAACATGAAAGTCAGAGCGTCGATTAAGCGCAGATGTCAGTTCTGCCAGGTCATCAAAAGAAACGGAATTATCCGTGTCATCTGCTCGCGCGATCCGCGCCACAAGCAGCGCCAGGGTTAATCCGTCTGGCAAATTGTCAAGTATTTTCAAACGTTAATAACATTAAAAAACAGGAATCCAAAAATGCCACGTATCATCGGAGTGGATATCCCCGGCAACAAGCGCGTTGAGTATTCTCTGCGCTATCTGTACGGGATCGGCCCCACCAAGGCTCTGGAAATCATTGAAAAGGTCGGAATCGACCGCAATATCAAGGCAAGCGAACTCACTCCTGAGCAGATTGCCAAAATCACCAAGATCCTGCAGGACGATATCATGGTGGAGGGTGATCTCCGCCGTGCAGTTGATGCTGACATCCGTCGTCTTCAGCAGATCAACTGCTACCGCGGAATCCGTCATCGCCGGAAACTTCCCTGCCGCGGTCAGCGCACCAAAACCAATGCCCGTACCCGTAAAGGTAAGCGCGTGACCATCGGTGCTATCCGCGACAAAACTCAGCGTCGTCTCGCCGCCAGTGCTAAGGCGTAAGTTTTGGGTAACAGTTAATAATCTCAGGAATTTTATATTATGGCAGAAGAATTGGAAAAGAACGTTGCCGCTGTTGAAGCTCCGGCAGAGCAGGCCGCTGAGGCTGCCGCCCCCAAACAGCGTGCCAAAAGCGGTCGCCATATTCAGAACGGTATTGTCTACGTTCTGGCGACCTTCAATAATACCAAAGTCACCTTTACCGATATGCACGGAAACGTGCTTTGCTGGTCCACCGGCGGTAAGAATGGTTTCAAAGGCTCCCGTAAGAGCACCGCTTATGCTGCTCAGGTGATCGCCGGCGATGCCGCCAAGAAAGCCCAGCTTTACGGTATGAAAGAAGTTGAAGTCCGTATCAAAGGACCCGGTGCCGGTCGTGAATCCGCTGTGCGGGGACTTATCCTTGCCGGACTTGAAGTGACCGTCATCAAAGATATCACCCCGGTGCCGCACAACGGCTGCCGCCCCCCGAAGCGTCGGCGTGTCTGATTACGGACAACGAACCAATCGCTTCCGTCCGGTGTTCCGGAGCGCATGAAATGCTCCGGACTCCGAACAACGCAACTCAGCAGAGCTGCGTGATAATTTGATAAACGTGTCCGTAAAAAAATACTGGGGAGGATAACCTAATGAATTGTGAAAACAGATTTCCGATGCCGAAGTCTATCGTGGTTGATGAAGCAACCATGACCGATACTTATGCCAAGTTTCTGGCGCAGCCCTTTCAGAGGGGCTACGGTCATACGCTGGGCAATTCGCTGCGTCGGGTGCTGCTCTCTTCTCTTGAGGGAGCTGCGATCTGCTCAGTTCGCATTGATGGCGTCAAGCACGAATTCGACTCTCTTGAAAATGTTGTCGAAGATGTGACTGAAATTGTCCTCAATCTGAAGAATGTCCGTTTGAACCTTCATGCAGAAGGTCCGAAACTGCTTGAGATCCGCAAGGATAAAGCAGGTCCGGTGACGGCAGCCAATATCATTTGCGACAGTACCGTTGAAGTCTTGAATCCTGATCAGCTGATCTGTACTCTTGACAAGGCATTTCCCTTCCGCGCGGAAATTGAAGTGATTACCGGCAAAGGCTATTTGCCCGCTGAAAAGAATACTGCGGCCCGTTCCATCGGAACGATCCCCGTTGACTGCCTCTTCAGCCCTGTCACTTGGGTCAACTATCAGGTTGGTGCCGCCCGTGTCGGTGAAGAAACCGAAATGGACAGCCTGACTCTTGAAATCTGGACCGATGGCCGTATTTCTCCGCGTAATGCGCTTGAGGAAGCTGCCCGGATCCTCCGCGATCACCTGCAGCCCTTCCTGGGTACTCAGGTCGTTCCGCAGGATGTCAAACTCAGCGAAGAAGAGAATCGTCTGTTCAAGCTGCTCTCTCATGACATTGAGTCCCTGGATCTCTCAGTCCGGGCGATGAACTGTCTGAACAGTGCGAATATCAAACTTCTCTACGAACTGTGTACCAAGACCGAGGGCCGGATGCTCAAATTCCGGAATTTCGGCCATAAGTCATTGGAAGAAATCAAAGAAAAAATTGAAAAGCTCGGATTGGAACTTGGTATGGTTCTCAGCGACCGGCTTGTTGCGGCTCTTGATGCCGAAGCAGCCAGCGTCCGCGCCGAGTCAGAGGAGAATAAATAATTATGCGTCATAAAGTTGACACTCTTAAGCTCGGTCGTTCCAGCGCTCATCGCCGGGCGATGTTGGCTAACATGGTCAGCAGCCTCTTTTTCAGCGGCCGCGTTGAGACCACTCTGGTCAAGGCCAAAGCCGTCCGCCGTATGGCTGAACGTATGATCACCCTTGGCAAACAGGGAACTCTTCACAGCCGTCGTCTCGCAGTTGCCCGTATGCACGACGAGAATGCTGTTAAAAAGCTTTTTGATGAGATCGCTCCTGCTTACACCGGCCGTCAGGGCGGTTATACCAGAATCCTCAAACTGGGTCAGCGCCGCGGTGACGCTGCTGAGACCTGTTTGCTGATGCTGGTCGAGGGCGGCGAAGTTGCAGGAAAGGAAAAGGCTGCTGCTGAAGCTCAGGCCTGATCTTTGATCTGCGAAAATAAAAAGGGGAGTGCTGTCAGGCTCTCCCCTTTTTGATTTGAAAAAAAATTTATTTGTACCACGTTGTTTTGCAGGGGGAAATTATGGAATGTGCTGATTTGAAAATCTGGAGTAAACTTGAGCGTCGCGAATTTATCCGAGTTGTTGCTTTCGGAGCCTCAAACACTCAGCGGTATCTGCCGGGGACGCATTGGTTTGACTATGTTCACATGGGATTTAACAACCGGTTTGGCGGCAGCTGCGGCCATTTTATCAACTCCGGAATCAGCGGTAATACGACTCTTGATCTGCTCAACCGTTTTGAGCATGGTCTTGCTTACTACAAGCCGGATCTGGTCATTATGACCATCGGCGGAAACGATTGCAATCCTGCAAAAAATATTGATGCCGCTCAGTTCCGGAGCAATCTTATTGAGCTTTGCAACAAGATCAAAGCTCTGGGCAGTGATATTCTGATCCAGACCTATTATGCCTGTGATCTGGAGATGATCACGCCTCCTGAACGGGCCGATCTTATGGTGAAATATATGCAGATCGTCCGCGAGGTGGCTGCTTCTGAAAATCTTGTGCTCAACGATAATGATCTGCGCTGGGCGAGACTCCGGGATAATGATATTGCGACATTCCGTCTGCTGATGCTCAACAGTATGCATGTCAATGATCTGGGAAATCAGCTTATCGGACTTGATCTTATGCGGAAACTTCAATTGCCGCTTTTGGAAAATTACCGGGCTCAGTGCGCCCCCGGACTTCTGGCTCAGGCGCTTATGGATCGTTACGAAAAGTAATTGATCTACTCTTGAATAAAGAGACTTCCGTTGCTTCCGGAAGTCTCAAATTATTGAAAATAACGGTTAAATTCTCAAAAAAAACATAATTTGCTATTGACTAAATCACAATCCTGTGGCATATTATACGATTGCAATTTTTAACACATCAGAAAATTATTTTATTAACCTTATAATATATTGGAGAAAAAAATGACTAAACGTGATCTGGTGGTCAAAATCGCCCGTGAAACATCTTTTGCAACTCAGAACGAAATCGCTGAGATCGTTCAGAAGACCCTTGATTATATCTCTGAGGAGCTGATCGCCGGCAATACCATTGAGCTCCGCAAATTCGGCGTCTTTGAAATCAAAGTCCGCAAGAGCCGCGTGGGCCGCAACCCCAATCAGCCTGAAAATAAAGTAACTATCCCTGAACGTGCTGTGGTGAAATTCCGCGCCGGCAAGGATCTCAAGGAAGCTGTTGAGAAGCTTGATACCGCCTCTTTCAAATAATCCGGAGCTGTAAGATAAAATTCAACAATTCACGCCTGACGAAGATACCTGATCTTTGATTCGTCGGGCGTGGCTTTTATCAGGAGTCCAATATAATCATGAAAAAACTTACCCGTAAAAATCTGGTCTTTCTCGGCGCCCCCGGTGCCGGAAAGGGGACTGTTTCAAATCTGATGCTCAAAAACTATCAGATTGCTCACATTTCCACCGGTGACATCCTCCGTGCCGAAGTTGCCAAGCAGACCCCTGCCGGCAAAGAGGCCGAAGCTCTGATGAAATCCGGTCAGCTTGTTCCCGATGCGCTGGTCGCCGGCATGGTCCGCAGCCGTCTGGCTGAGCCTGACTGCGCTGACGGATTTATCCTTGACGGATTCCCCCGCACCGTTCCTCAGGCTGAACTCCTTGAGAAAGCTCTTGAAGAGCTGGGCACCAAACTTGACTGCGTTGTCTGCTTTGATGTTCCCGATGAAGAACTGATCCAGCGTCTGACCGCCCGTATGAACTGCCGCGGCTGCGATGAGATCTACAACAAGCTCTTCAAAAAGCCCGCCAAAGAGGGCATTTGCGACAAATGCGGTTCCGAGCTTTATCAGCGCGCTGATGACTCCCTTGAAACTGCCAAGTCCCGTCTGGCTGTGTTCCACAAGCAGACCCAGCCCCTGATGGACTACTACACTCAGCGCGGACTGGTTTTCACTCTGCCCAATGCAGATCAGGAAACCGTCATGGCAGCCATTGCCAAAGAGCTGGAATAAGTTAAGGACCTTCTTACCGTGGCTAAAGCCATTGTACATACAGAAGAAGAGATAATCCGCATCCGGCGGGCGGCTCAGGTAACGGCGGAAGTGCGCGACAAGATCGCCAACTCCATTGAAGCCGGCATGTCCACCGCCCAGCTGGATGAGATCGCTGCTGCCTATATCGCCGAAACCGGCGGTACCAGCGCTTTCCTCGGATATTGCGGTTTCCCCGGAAACATCTGCATTTCACTGAATGATGTGGTGGTTCACGGGATCCGCAGTGCCGACAGGATTATCCGCGAGGGGGATATTGTCAGCATTGATGTGGGAGTCCGCATTGACGGCGCTGTGGGTGATACTGCCCGGACTGTCGCTGTCGGTGAGGTTTCCGCTGATGTGAAGCGGCTTCTTGCCGGAACTGTTGAAGCTCTTGATGCCGGGATCGCCGCCTGCCGGGTGGGAAACCGGGTGGGGCATATCAGTTCTGCTGTTGAAAAGACTGCCCACAAACACCGTCTCGGCGTTGTCCGGGATTATGTGGGGCATGGATGCGGAATAAAACTCCACGAACCCCCTGAAGTTCCCAATTT
>JAGBWB010000110.1 GCA_017629975.1 Lentisphaeria bacterium | reverse complement strand
CTTGAGTTTTTCCAGATTATCCATGGGCAGAGACCAGTTCTGCCAGTCAAAGAGGAAGGCGTTCCATGAAAGAAGTCCTTCGGGGAGTCCTTTGGCGTCTCTGCCGGTGAGGTATCCGTAATTGACGCGTCCGAAGCTCTCCACAAGCACATCGATATCGGCACCCTCCGGGGGAATGGTGAAGTCGATCCCCTCGGCTTTTTCATCCCGGTAGATGTTGGCGAGTTTTTGACCGTTGATGAAGATGTCCGCGCTGTCTCCCACGGCAGGCGCCCACAAATTGCCCTTGTGGGGACCTGCAATGTGCGTCCGGTAGTGGACAAAGCCGAAAGACTGATCCAGCTGCTCCATGGAAAGAGGCGATTTGGATTTTACGGGCGTGCTGATTTGATCCAGTGCATCAAAGATGGTGACGCTGCCTGTGAAATCAATTTTGCCGTAACCTTTCCGTTTCACGGGAGCAGGTGTCCCGGTTTTGGCATCGGGGAAATATTTTTTCACCACCTCCTGAAGTTTGAAATACTTCGGAGTCACATCTCCCCATTCGGAAATGGGGGCATCGTAGTCGTAGCTGGTGGTGTCACTGAGATACTCCGCATTTTTGCGGGTTTTATTGGCGCCTGCGGTGAACCCGAAGTTGGTTCCGCCGTGGAACATATACATGTTCACATTGGCACCGGTGCGGACGATATCATCAAACTCCCGCGCCACATCTTCGGCGCTGCGGCTTTTATGGGCAGCGTTTTTCCACTGGTCAAACCAGCCCAGCCAGAACTCCATATAAAACGGCGGATCATCGGGACGCAGGGATTGGAGAAGTTCACAGCCGATCTGAGCGCGGCTGCCGCCGGTGAGCATGGCAGTTGTTCCGGGGAGCATGCCGTTGTTCAGATACATCATTGCCGCTCCGTCGGCCGTGAAAAGAGGAACGGTGATTCCGGCGTTGAGGGTCATATCACGCAGAGCGCTGATATATTCGTCATCGTGTCCGTAAGAGCCGTATTCATTTTCGATCTGCATGGCGATAATGGGACCGCCCTCATCGTACTGCAAAGGTTTGATAAGGGGCATGATCTGATCAAAGTATTTTTGGACATACTCCAGATAGATCTTGTTGTAACGCCGGAACTCAAGTCCCTCTTTGGTCATAAGCCAGTGGGGGAGTCCCCCGTTGTCCCATTCGGCGCAGATGTAGGGACCGGGACGCAGGATCACATAAAGCCCCAGCTCCCCGGCGGTTTTGATGAAGCGTGTAAAATCCATCATCCCGGAAAAGTCAAACTGACCTTCATGGGGTTCGTGCAAGTTCCAGCACATATAGGTTTCAAGGCAGTTGAAACCGCACATGGCCAGTTTTTCAAGGCGGTCGCGCCAGAGATCGGGATGGACTCTGAAATAATGGATGGCACCCGAAAAGATCTGTGTGGGTTTACCGTCAATAAAAATTTTCCGTTCTTTGAATTCAACCTTAGACATATTGTTTTCTTTCTTTATTTGAAAAATGTTCCGACTTCGGAGATGCTTTTTGCTGAAAGTTCTGCCAGACGCTTGCGTACTTTTTGCAGGCGCTCCCGGATTTGAGGACGGTTTTCAAGGATCATCCGGGCTCTGTCAACCATTTGTTTCCCTGAGTCTTCATCATCAAGATCAATGAGAAACTCCGGCAGTTCCATATCCCGCACCATCTGCCGCTTGCGTCCGCACTCAACATAGGGGGCGTGGATAAAAGGTACTCCGTTGCCGATGGCCATGATGATGGAGTGCATTTCAACACTGACCAGAAGCGAAGTTGCCCGGTAGACTGAAAGTGCCTGTTCCGGAGTCCAGAACTCTTCCAGATAAACAGTGCTTGCTTTTGCTTCATCACTTAAAATATTGTAAAGGTGGATCCGGGCATCTTCAAGGGTGTCGCGGGTCTCGTGGGCGATGAGAACCTTGTGACCCGTCATCTTGATGTATTCTTCAACAAGGTATTTCATCTGCTCCATCTGGTGCCGGCAGCGCTCCGGAGTGACAGAGCCTCCGGTGGGATCGTGATACTTGGGTTTGGGGGCAGAGATCCGCAGAGCCACAGTCATGAATTTTCCCTCTTCCAGTTCCTTTGCGGCAAAGAACTCCTCTTTCCAGGCATCATCGCCGCCGTTGAAATAAACGGTGGTATCAGGACGGAAGTCAATTGTTTTGAATGAAAATTTTTTCTGCTTGAGATAGTTGAGAGAATCCGTATCCCGGCAGTAAACAAACTCTGCATCGGCAAAGAGTTTGTCATAAAGCAGATCCATGGGCCACTCAATCAGGTCAAAGGACTGGGAGCCGATACCGTAGGGGATCTTCAGCGCCCGGGCGAGGATCAGTGACATGGCAAGGGGCAGCGTATAGCCGAAAAGACGGCGGACTCCCAGACGGCCGAAGTTCAGTGTGGTTCCTGAATTGTAATAGACAAAACCTGCGTTGGCAAAGGCGTCGGCAAGATCGGGGAAATGGAGCTTGAGATCTTCCATGATCTCAAGGGGAAAACGGTTCAAAAGATCATCTGTGAGTTTTTCCGCATCAAAGGATGAAATGGTTCCTGTGCGGAACTGTTCCAGTTTGAGTTTTCCGTGACGGGAGACCAGATTGTGCCAGGCATTGCCTTTGACTCCGGCGTTGCGGATCGATTCCGAAACCGCATCGGGCATGGGATCTCCGGCAATAAGGTCAAAGAAAGGCATGGGCAATACTTCGCCTTTGGGGTTGTAAGGGGGGAGCACCTCTTTGTAGTGGGCGTATGCCGGATCGTTTTCCGGCAGGTAGTTGATAAGTTTTACAGCCAGATCAGGGGATTTTTCTTTGAGAAGTGTGAAAAGTCCCCCCTGTATCCCCATGTCACCGATGTTGTTGATGCTCCAGGCATAGCTGACCAGTAAATGTTTTTTCATTTGGTTGACATCCTTTCATTAAGTTCTGCCGCAGCTGCCCGTTGCTGCAACAGCTGCTCAGGGGAGACCGCTTGAGCGGCAGCGGTGAAAAAAGTAAACGCCGCAATGAACGTAAAAAATCTCATGACAGCACTCTTCAGTTAATCCGGACAAGTGAACTCCCCCCTACTATACACCTGATTTTTTGATTATGCAAGACGGAGTAAAAGGAAAAACTGTGTAAAAGCTCTTCTTTCAAAATATAATGTAAGAAAAAGTGTGGACTTGCAAAAATGGCTTATGTGGTGTATATTATCCCCATTATGATGGAAAAAATTAAAAATTTTACAGCGAAGATCGCTATTATCGGTCTCGGCTATGTGGGACTGCCCCTGGCAGTGGAGTTCGGACGCAAATTTGATGTGGTCGGTTTTGATGTTAAAACCGACCGCCTTGAGATGCTGCGCCGCGGCATTGATGTGACTCTTGAAACCTCTTCAGAAGATCTCAAGGCCGCAGAGTTTCTGCGTTACAGCAATGATATCAACGACCTGCGGGACAGGGATATTTTTATTGTCACAGTCCCCACGCCGGTGGATGAACACAATCATCCCGATCTGACGCCCCTGATCCGGGCTTCTGAAACTGTGGGCAAGGTGATCCGTCAGGGGGGCATCGTCATCTATGAAAGCACCGTTTACCCCGGCTGCACCGAGGAGGATTGTGTGCCTGTGGTGGAGCGTTTCAGCGGTCTTGCATACAACACCGGATTTTTCTGCGGGTACAGTCCGGAACGGATCAACCCCGGCGATAAGACTCATACCCTCACTCAAATCCTGAAAGTCGTTTCCGGCTCCACGCCTGAAGTTGCTCTTCAGGTAAAGGCGCTTTACGATTCGATCCTTTCAGCCGGAACCTTTATGGCAAGCTCCATCAAGGTGGCTGAGGCCGCCAAGGTCATTGAGAACTCCCAGAGAGATCTTAATATCGCCTTTGTCAATGAACTTGCCAAGATTTTTCACCTGATGAAGATCGATACCAATGATGTGCTTGCCGCCGCGGGAACAAAGTGGAACTTTCTCCCCTTCAAACCCGGACTGGTGGGAGGGCACTGCATCGGGGTTGATCCCTATTATCTGACCTATAAAGCTCAGGCGCTGGGCTATCTTCCGGAAGTTATCCTTGCCGGCAGGCGCATCAACGACGGTATGAATGAATATGTCGCCACAAGAGTTGTCAAGCTGATGATCAAAAAACATCAGCAGATCTGCGACTCACGGGTGCTTATTCTCGGCATGACCTTCAAGGAAAACTGTCCGGATATCCGCAATTCACAGGTGCCGGGCGTTGTCAGAGCACTCAAAGATTTCGGCTGCAAAGTTGATATTTTTGATCCGTGGGCAGATCCTGAAGAGATCAGGAAGTGCTACGGATTTGACGCTGTGAATGATTTTTCGCAACTTGATCCTGAGGCGTATGATGCTGTGGTGGCGGCTGTTGCCCACCGGCAGTTCCGGGAACTTGACTGGAGCGCTTTCAATAAACCGCAGCGGGTCATTTTTGATGTAAAGGGTTTTCTGCCCTCTGAACTGGTTGACGGACGGCTTTAATTATGGAAAAACAAATCACCAATACCAAAGTGCTGGTCACCGGAGGCGCCGGGTTTATCGGTTCACATCTGGTGGAGTCGCTCCTTGCAGAAGGCGCACCGCTGACCGTCCGCGATCTTGCCGTGGGCGGCGCCGATCTACTCTCGCTGGGGCTGTGCGGCAGAGAGGTGGGCGACACGCTCAGCCGCCTGTTGGAAGCGGTCATCGACGGCACGCCCAACGAAAAAACGGCATTGCTGTCGCTGGCGAAGCG
>JAGBWB010000109.1 GCA_017629975.1 Lentisphaeria bacterium | reverse complement strand
CGCCCTCGCTTCGATCTGATAAAGGGAGCGTTTTTCCGCCTTCGCATAAAGCTACGGCGGGACAAGCGGCTGTTACCTTGCAGGTAGCAGGTTCAAACTACCCTTTACAGCTCTTTGCGAATGACATCTTTGCCATTTTTTGAATGACTTTTGAAATTACCTCGTTTTTTCAGAAATTCTTATCGCGGACGTTGTCAATGGCACCCTGACGGACCAGTTCTGTGACACGGACCACTTCACGGGCTTCCTCAAACTTGATGGGGAAATCTTTGCCGTTGCGGATCGCTTCATAAAGTTCGCGCCAGATGACATGGGTGTCATTGCCGTTAGCGGGAGCGACCTGAAGATCGTCTTCCACCCACACAGGAGCGTGACCTGAACCGTAACCGTCGGGATTTCCGGGATTGGCGGCAAATTCAGGCAGGGGAACAGCAGGATTCATGTATTTGACTTTCAGGCGGCTTTCATCGGCGCTTATAAGAGAACCGCGGGTGCCGTGGATGACATACACGGGATCTTTGTAGGCGGTGCCGCCGGAAATTTCCATGTCAACGATACGGCCGTTTTCACCTTCAAAGATGATCTTGATATGATCTTCGGCGTCGGCTTTGGCGGCGACAAGTTTCAGATTGCTCCAGACGGACTTCACAGGGGACTCCAGGAAACGCAGGGAGTGGTCAATGATGTGGGGACCCCAGTTCAGCAGCTGACCGCCGCCGAATTCCTGGAAGGTCTGCCAGTCGTTGCGCCACTGGAAACTGTTCCGGGCCAGTTTGACCTCATAGACCCAGCCCAGTTTTCCGGAAGCGATGATGTCGCGGATCTGGGTGAAGGCTGATTCAAAACGGCGGTTGTGGCGGATGAAGATGGAGCCGGGACGGCTCTTTTCTGCTGCCCAGAGACGGTCAAATTCAGCAACGGAGGCGGCAACAGGTTTTTCGCAAAAGACTTTTTTCCCGGCGTTGAAAGCGGCGATGGCGTGGTCAACGTGATCAAGGGAACGGGTGGCAACAGTGATCAGTTCCACCTCTGCGTCAGCAAAGAGTTCATTCATATCCGTATAGAAACGGGCATCGGGATATTTCTTTTTGGCTTCTTCAATCTGTTTGGGATCTCTGTCGCAGCCAGCAACGATTTCAAACATTTCGGGATACTTTTCCATTTCAGTCATGTGCATCCCTCTTCCGGCGCGTCCGAGGCCCAGAATACCGACTTTGATCTTTTCTGCCATAATCTCTTTCTCCTTGTTATTAAAAAGAATTCAGCAATTGTAAAATATACCATCCTTTTGAGGATTTTTCAAGGAAAATCATCAACGGTTTACAATTATATTGTAACGGAACTCCAGTTTGCGTGTTTCCCCCGGTTTCAGAGTCAGGTTCCACACCAGCTGATTTTTGGGGTTGAGGGAACCGAAGTGGTTCAGAGCTTTCTGTTCCGGTTTGCCGGTTGCGGAAACAAATTCACCGAAATAATCCATTTCAATAAGGAGTTTGACCGGCGTTTTCCGGAAGTTCTTCAGCTGGATGCGGCCTTTGATATCGGTGACACGGTACCAGACGCCGTTGATGAATCCCCCTTTGACAGGAGCTTTTTTATCCCCGCTCTGAAGTGTACTGGCTTTTCTGGGGGGGAGTTTGCCGCTGCCTCTGTCAAGACGCTGGAAGATGCCGACGCCCCGCTCTTTGATGGAGCTGGGAGCCTCCTGTTCAGCAAAGGTCGCTTTCACATCCCGGCAGCGGGTGATTTCCCAGGTGGCGCTTTCGCCCTGATTGACCCAGCTCCCTTTGATCTGGGCAATAAGGGAGGCGCCGTCGCAGATTTCTACTGAGGCGTCGGGAATGGGGTGTTTGAAAGGATTGACAAAGCGCAGGCACTCCCAGATATTATTGGTATTGCCGTCGGGGTGTCGGTTGGGGTTGGACCAGATGGTTCTGCCGTTATCCCCATGGCGGGCGGGGATCTGCCAGCGGACAAGGTTTTCATAACTGCCGGCGGCGCTGCTGAGCGTGCGGACCAGAGCTTCACCTTTCTTCAAAGAGAGAGGAGAGGTGTTGAAAGGAACCATGTTGTTGGAAAGCCCCGGATCCGCAAAATCTTCTCCGGCAGTTCTGCCGACATAAGCGGCCGTTTCAGCAGGCGCATTGAATCTCATGGATTTGGCTCCCATAACCAGGGGACGGGGTTCGGGACGGGGGGCGATCTGCCTGACGATGGCCATGGGACTGAAAAGAGTGCTGTTTTCAATATTGGGGGCGCCTGCCCAGAAGGTGCATTTCACATTTTTAAGTTCGTCGCCGCTGTTGACCACAGTGGCTGAACCGGTGATGAAAAATTTCTTTTCAGGGAGCAGCGTCATCTTGAAAGCAGGCGTCCAGTTAAGAACCTTTGAGACATAATCAAAGGTGACAGGACCCGCGGCCTTGGGCATCATGGTGAACTCCCACGCCTGTTTGGTATCTTTGACAGTGCGCTCGGCAACTTTCAACGCGGCGCTTTCCACACCTGCGATCTGATTGTGGCGGAGGGCAAGGATCTTTCCGTCGGAACATTTCAATGTGATGATCTGGTTCCAGTGGTCGTGGGTCTCTTTTTTGAAAAGGTCAATGACAGTGCCGCTGACCTTTTCGATTTTGCCGTTCCCGCATGCCAGACGCAGCGTTACGCGCTGATTTTTCCAGGTGGAAATGATATCGTTGAGAGGAACAGGCTCTTTGCGTGAAACTTCAGTCAGAGTTTTGCGGATCTGTTTGACATTGGGGGAACTCCACAAAGTGCCCTCAAGGGGTGAAAAATTCCCGGTAACGGTGAAAGTTGAGGCGGTTCCGGGAGTGACCTGATGGCGGATGAGCGCGCTCCCGTTGCGGAAGATCTGCACCTCTGTTGCCGGTGCCGGCAGTTCCGCTGCTGCAAGACCAAGCGGCAGTGCCGCTGCCAGAAAAAAGTATTTGCTGAGTTTCATCTTTCCTCCCTTTATTTTATGACTTGGAGAACAGTATATCCGGGCGAGGAGAGTATTTTCACTTTTCCCGCTTCTGAAAGTTCCTTCAGGTATAAAAACACTTTCTTGCACTCTTCGGCGTTTGCACTTTGCAAATCCACATCCTGAGTGGTGTTACCGACTATAATATAATCAAAGGAACGCAATTTTTCAAACAGTTTTTCCGAAGTTTCAGGAATCGGCGTCAGAGAGGGTTCAAAACCGGGACAGGCAATGGCGCAGGGACGGGGACAGTAGAGTCCACGGCGCTCCATGAGGAGCAGACAGCGGGCGTCGGAGGGCGTGTTTTTTGCAAGGTATTCAAACGCTTGGAACAATCCCGGATCTCTGGTCAGATGGGGCAGCGCCCGGGCAGGAGCGTTCCGCACAGATCTCAGGATGCGCCAGCTGACAGAAAAGTGATTCAGAAAGGGCATGGAGTGAAAGAAAAAGGTGCAGAGCAACACGGCTCCCAACAGAGAAAAGGCAATATTACGCCATGGACTCCGGGCAAGAGTGAGCACTCCCCCCGCAACGGCAAAGGGGAGCAGAAACAGCAGAAAACGGCTCTGGGGAAAAAGCACCGACCAGAGAAGCAGAGAGAAGAGGAAGGCCGAAAGAAGCGCTGCCGCAGGAAGAGTGCAGCGGGGATGTTTTCTGGCGTAGAGATAGACGCCGATCACTCCGGCAGCTCCCAGAAGGGGGATTTGAAAACCAAGTACGATGCCGTCAAAAAGTTTTTTGTCAAAAGCGGCAAAGAGCCAATTCAGCAGAGCGCCTGTGATGCCCTCCAGACCGTAGCGGGCGCTCCCCAGGATCTGGTGAAAATGCTCCACGCTTCCCGGGACGGGGAAAAGGGCGTAAGGATAGAAAAAATTCCCTGTGTAAAGGAAAGTCCGCAGATACCAGAAAAATGAAAAGAGAAAAGCCGCTCCGCAGAAAAGGACAACGGCTCTCCCATTTTTCATAGTAAAAAGAAGAAGGCAGAAAACCGGAATGATACCCAGTATCCCTGTGGGTTTGACAGCCAATGCCGCCCCTGAAAGGATGCCGCAGACAAGAGCGGCATAAAAGACTTTTTTGCGTAAGTTCCACGCCGCAAAAAGAGCGCCCATGGTGAAAAGCGCAATAAAGTTTTCCACATAGACCGCACGGTTCATGTTGAGGAGAAGAGGGGAAAGAAGCAAGGAAACAACGGCGATCCCGGCGGGAAGAATGCCTGCTCTTGATGTCATGCGCCAGACGCCCGCTCCAAGGAGCGGAGTGATCGCCCCCACCATGATCCGGGGGAGTTCAATGCCGCCCAACAGAATGGTGTTGGCGAAAAAACGGCTTGCAAATGCCGGATAAAAAGAGTAGGGATTGTCACTGAAAGGAGTGCAGTTTTTTGTTTGCAGCCAGCGCAGAGGAACTGCCAGCTGATAGGTTTGCTCATCCCAGCTGTAAGGGATCAGCAGCGCCGACCCCAGAAAGAAAAGAAAGAGCAGACTCATGAAAACAGCAAGAAAACAATTTTCTCTGACACCTGGGAAAAGCTCCCGGACTCCCCACAGAGAAAAGGGAAGCGCTGCGGCAAAAAGCAGAACTTTGTTTTGAGGGAGCAGGGCAAAGAACGTCATAAAAAGGGCGCAGCCCAGAGCGAATGAAATGAGGTGCTCTTTGGGGAACGCTTTGCATAAGATCATCTTTCCGCAGCCCCAACAGGCGGTCAGGAGCAGGAGAGAGGCGCCCAGTGTCTGCCAGAGGGGGAGACGCCACAGGTTGATGAAATGTTCCAGAGTACCTGTCATTACTTCACCAGAGGTTCATCATCCAGCGCAGGATTCCGGAGCAGTTTGGGGAATTCCTCCTGTTTCAATTTCCGGATTTCCATAAGGCGCTTGAAAAGGAGTGCCGCCTCAGCTGTCTGTTGCGGGGGAGCATTGTTCTTTTGCAGGGCTCCCAGACGGAGACCTGCGTTCAGGGCGCTGAATGGGAAATCTTTTGCCTCTTTATCAAAGTGATGGAGTGCAAGGGCACTTTTTCCTTCAACATCATAGGCGTGACCCAGCAGACGGTTCAAATGGAGAAAAGAGGGCATCCGGAGTTCGTTGCTGATCTTTTTCCACCAGAAGATGGCCTCCTGGGGGCGTTTGAAGTCAAAAAAGGCAGTTTGTCCGGCAAAGTAAAGCGCCGGAGCTGTGGGATAGATTCGGGCGGAACGGGCAAAGGCTTCAAGAGCTTCTGCTTTGCGCTTTTCACTCAAAAGCACTCTCCCTTGCCAGAGGGCGTAACTTGAACGGAGATTCTGGCAGAGGAAGAATCCGGCGAGGCAAAGCAGCAGCACAGCAACGGAATACCTTCTGTGAAACGGGAACGGGCAGGAACTTCCCGAAAGACCGCTGCCGCAGATGGTTCCCAGCATCAGGAAAAAGAGTGTCCCCGCAAGGGGCGTTGCAAGAAGCACATCAAAAAGTCCATGCACGAACATCAGCAGAAATGCCCATAAGATCCACAACCCCACCGGATCATGACGGCGGATCTGACGGCATGCCGCCACTGCCCACATGAGAATGTAAAGAACGCCGGCAACGCCGAATCCCGCCCACATGTTCAGCAGTTCATTATGGGGGTGGGGATGGCGTACCGCAGGAAAGTCGGAAAGGAAATACTCTTTGGGCAGTGCAGAGGGGATCCTGCTTTCAAAGCGGGCAGGCCCCACACCGGTGATCGTGTTTTCAATGGCGAACTCCAACGAGCCCCGCCACAGCTGGACGCGGGCGTTGGCAAGGGTGGCACTTTCCTGACTTCGCACAGCTGAGATGAAAAGGATGCTCCCCGCAAGGGCGGCGATCATGGCATACTGCCAGCGCTCCTGACGCTTGAAGAGCACGACAATCCCCAGAGCCACGGCGGCGCCGATGATCCCCGCCAGAGTTCCCCGGGGCGCCAGTTCGGGGAAGAGAAAAAAGACTGAAAAGATCCCGGCGCTCACGGCGATGGCCGCCGCCGCCAGACGCCAGCGGGAGCGGAAGACCAGAAGCACCACGGAAACAAGGGTGATCGCCAGAAGTGAAAAGTTCCAGTTCCAGTTGCCGGGAAATCCGGTACACATGGGGGTTTTGACCGTTGTCCACAGAAGAAAGAAGAAAAGTCCGCTGCACCACCAGGGAAGCAGGCGTTTCAATTCAGGGGCAAGGGCAATGCCTGCCCAGGGGAGCGTGACAAAAAAGAGGGCATGGAAGAAATTTTCCCAGACGCCGCCGTAAATGATTTGCTGGAGCGCTGCCGCTGCTCCGCACAAGCTCCCGGCGATGAGAAAGGTACGCAGGAGTTTTGACGTTTGCCATGCTTTGATGATCCGCCGGGGCTCTGCCGCTGCCGCCGCCAGTGCCGCAAGAGCAATGACCGCAGGAGTACATCCTTGCAGCATATCCCAGGCGGGGAGCATGGTTCCGAAAGGCAGAGTCCACGCCAGGGGATAGGAAAAAAGAGGCAGTATCAGCAGCAGAGATGCCCAGATGTAACGGCGTATTTTTTCATTGCGCGGCATGGGGCATGACTCCGGTTTTTTCAGCTTCATCCAGCCACGCCATGAGGTCGCTTTCAGAAGAGGTCCCCGATACGGTTGCACGCAGAGAACCGTTGAATCCTCTGCCTTTCAAGTAGTCGTGGTATATTTTTCTTGCGTGGCGATAGGCGCATTCAGGACCGTAAAGCTCCACCATGCCCCGGGATTGCTCTTCTATGATGGTGCGCCACTCTTCAAAAGTGGGGGGCGTATAGTGTTCCGGATCACTGAGCTGCCGGAAGAGCCAGGGATTGCCCATGGCTCCTGTTGCCAGCATCACCCGTGTGCATGAAGTGGCTTCTTTCATCTTCAGGTAAGATTCAACCGAATTGACACCGCCGTTGGCAATGACTTCGATTTGCGGGAATGTATCATGGACCGCTTTGATGATGTGATGGTGGACAGTTCCGGAGTAAAAAGCTTTTTTGACTCTGCCGTGAACTGTAAGCGCCTGAGCGCCGCAGTTGACCAGTCCCCGGCAGAGTTTCAAAGTGGGTTCCGGATCATCCATATCCAGGATCCTCAACTTGGCTGTGACCGGAAATTTGCTGTATTTCGCAACCGTGTCAAAACAGCGCATGGCGTCATCATAATGGAGCGCCAGCTCTGCTCCGGCACATTTTTTTGCCACCTTGGGCACAGGACACCCCAGATTGAAGTCCAGCACATCAAAGTGGAATTGATTGATTTTTTCAACTGCCTCTTTGATGTGGTCCGCATTGCCTCCCAGCAGCTGGACTCCCAGAAACTCCTCATCCTCATAGCGCAGCAGCAGCTCCTTTGAGCGTTCAAAGGCAAAGGTGAGGCTTGCCGCATCCACCATTTCAGTAAAGGCGTAGCGGCAGCCGCATCTCCGGGCGCTCCTGCGGTATGGAGCGTCGGTAAAACCCGACAAAGGGGCCATAATAAGAGCGTCCGGTTCGTAGATCATTTGAGTTTCACCATGCGGTTATGCAGTTTTTTGAGGGCGATATTCTGGATCTGCCGCACCCGTTCATTGGTACAATCCAGTTCTTTTCCCACCTGATCGAGGGTTCTGACCGGTTCGCCGCCGATGCCGAAACGGAGACAGATGACTTTGCGCTCCCGTTCGGAAAGGGTGTTGATAAGTTTCAGCAATTGTTCAATAT
>JAGBWB010000007.1 GCA_017629975.1 Lentisphaeria bacterium | reverse complement strand
TCCCGCCGCGGCGGCATCATCGACTTTTACAGTCCTGCCCATGATTTTCCCTGCCGGGTGGAGTACTTCGGTGATGAGATCGACACCATGCGCCGCTTCGCGCCTGAAACACAGCGTTCCACCGGCAGGATCGAATCTTACCAGCTCATAGGACGCTCCGGAATTTCTGCCGGCGGCGAAGCTGAATCAGACGCCATTGCCTACTTTGAAAAGGGGGATTTCCTTTTTCTCAATGTTTTTGAAGACGCCTCAAGAGCCAAATTGCGCCGTTACGCATCAGAAAGAGAGCTTCTGCGCTTTGATGAATTCATACTCAGAAGCCGCAAAGAAGACCGTGAACGCAGTTTTATCGCTCTTGCCCCTGATGAAACTCCAGAGGAATACGCAGCTCCAGACATAGTGCCTGTTTTTGAAAAAAATTCCCTCCGGAGCCGCCGCAACAATGAGCAGTCCGCCAAATTCCATCTCAACGAACTGAAGCAGAAAATCAATCAGATCCGCGGTAACGGAGGGAGCGTTCTTGTTACGGCGCGGGATGAAAAAAGTCTTGAAAAGCTCAATGCATGGTGCAAAAAACATCTTCCCGGAGCAGATCTTGAATATGCCATCACAGAACTCTCTGCTGGTTTCATGCTTTTTAAAGACAACCTGCTCTTGCTCACAGAAAAAGAATTGCTTGAAGCAGGTTTCATCCGGGAACGCTCCAGCGGAGAAAAAGAGTCTAAAGAATCTGTTCAGTCCCCTCCCCCTGCCCCGGTGATTGAATTTTCGCTTGCCGAAATAGATGAGGGAGATTATGCCGTTCACGTTGACCATGGCATTGGTATTTTCAGAGGTTTCAAGATCCTTGAAAACAGCGGCAGCGCCCGGGAAGTCATTGTCATGGAATACCGCAACGATCAGCAGGTCTACGTTCCCCTGACCGAAGCCCACAAACTCAGCCGTTATGTGGGAGCTGTTGCAAAGGTCAAACTTCATGCGCCCAATTCCTCACGCTGGCAGAAAGAACGCCTGAAAGCCGGAGCGGGTGTCCGCTCTTATGCCGCCGATATGCTCCGTCTGCAAGCCATGCGTAAAGCTCTCCCCGGCATCGGCATGGCTCCCGATGCTGAGTCTGAAAAAATGTTTCTCAACGACTTTCCCTTTACGGACACGCCGGATCAGAAACGGGGAACGGTGGAACTCTGGGCGGATCTTGCCGAGAAAAAACCTATGGACAGACTTCTCTGCGGTGATGTGGGGTACGGGAAAACCGAACTTGCCATGCGCGCCGCTTTCAGGGCGGTTTCCGCAGGATATCAGGTGGCAGTCATTGCGCCCACAACGGTTCTTGCCCAGCAGCACTATGCAAGTTTCTGCGAACGCTTTGCAAAATATCCTTTTACCATAGAAGTTTTGAGCCGGTTCCGGTCCGTTTCGGATCAGGAACGGACCATTTCCCATCTTGCGGCAGGAGGCGTTGACATTGTCATAGGGACCCACCGTCTTTGCAGCAGCCGCATAAAGTTCCGCAACCTGGGGCTGGTCATCATTGACGAAGAACAGCGTTTCGGCGTGCAGCTCAAGGAGCGTCTGCGGCGGTTCCGTGCCGAAGCGGATGTTCTTTCCATGTCCGCGACCCCCATTCCCCGGACCCTCTACCTTGCCATGGCAGGCGCCCGGGATCTGACCACCTTGATGACACCGCCCAAGATGCGTCTTCCTGTCAAAACGGTGATTTCTCCCGAAGATCCTGAACTGATCGGCGATGCCATCAAAGCCGAACTCGCCCGGGGCGGACAGGTCTACTATCTTCACAACCGGGTCAAGACCATTGACGCCACCATGAAAAAACTCAACCAGCTGGTTCCGGAGGGGCGTTTTGCCGTTGCTCACGGTCAGATGCCGGAACAGGAACTGGAAAATGTAATGAAGGATTTTCTTGAGAAACGCATTGACTGTCTTGTATGCAGCACAATTATTGAGTCCGGGCTTGATGTTCCCAATGCCAACACCATCATCATTGAACGCGCCGACCGTTTCGGACTGGGTGAACTCCATCAGCTCCGGGGCCGGGTGGGGAGATGGAAAAATCAGGCTTACGCCTACATGCTGCTCCCGCGCAACATGCTTTTAGGCACCGATGCCAGAAAGCGTCTGGCGGCGATCCGGCGCTGTTCCAGTCTGGGAACAGGATTTCAGCTGGCGCTCCATGACCTTGAGATCAGAGGCGCCGGAAATCTTCTTGGATCAGAACAGTCCGGTCATTTGAACACCATCGGATTTGACCTTTACTGTCAACTTCTGAAACAGGAGGTCGCCTCACTTTCAGGACAGAAACTGGAGCTGCTGCCTGAAGTGACCATGGGTATCGACTTTGTCACGTTTGCCCTGAAGAGCGACACGCCGCAGACATTGTGCTGCAGTATTCCCAAAGAATACATCGCCAGCGCCCGGCTGCGCTTTGACACTTACCGGCGGCTGGGCAAACTTCAAAGCGAAGCTGCCCTTGACGATTTTGAAGCAGAATTGCGCGACCGGTACGGCAAAATCCCGGAAGTGACTAAAAATTTGCTCAAAGTCACCCGTATAAGACTCCTTGCCGCACTTGCCGACTACCGCCAGCTTTCAGTAATCAACGGCAGAGTCACTCTGAACAATCCCGGCGGCACCATCTACCGTCTGCCAGACGGCAATGCGCCCCGGATCGATTATCACGATTCACTTGAACTGCGGCTGCGCCATCTGACAGAGATCCTCAGAAAAGCAGCCGGAAAAAGGTAATTTATTATTATGCCAGTCACACCCGGATCAATTGATCTGCACACCCACAGTACAGCTTCAGACGGTTCCTGCACGCCCTCTGAAATCGTTGCCCTTGCCGCCGAAGCCCAACTGGCCGCAGTGGCACTCACCGACCATGACACAACAGCAGGTATTGAGGAGTTTCTTGAAAGTGCCTCTCAATTCCCCTGCCTTGAAGCGATTCCGGGGGTTGAACTCTCCACCCGGTACGGAGCAAGAGAGCTTCATATCGTCGGACTTTTCATTGACCGCAAGGCGCCCCTTCTTGAGGCGTTTCTTGCCAATGAACGCGCCCGCCGTGCCAAACGCAACAGAGATATGAAGATCAAACTTGCTCTGCTGGGCTATCCCCTTGATGATGATGAACCTGCCTTCGCTGCCGCAGGCGGTATGGGCGCCAATCTGGGCCGTCCCCACTTCGCTCAGGCGCTTATGGAAAAATACCACTTCCCCGATCTGCGGACCGTTTTTGATAAACTTCTCGGAAACAACAAATCCGCCTACATTCCCCGTGAAAACGCCTCCCCCCGGGAAGCGATCGAAGCGATCCACAGCGCAGGCGGCATTGCCGTCTGGGCGCATCCCATCTACCGGGACCGGAACGAAAGAGCCTATGTAAAACGCGTGGCCCGGAAACTTGCGGCTCTGGGCGTGGATGCAATGGAAGGATACTACTCTCTTTTCGGTCCGCCGGAAACACAGCTTGTCACTGAAACGGCAACTCAGTTCTCTCTTGCAATTTCCGGCGGCAGCGACTTTCACGGTGAACGCTCCCCCAATATCAACCTGGGGTGCGGCGCGGGAAAATTGTGCGTCCCGGCGGATCTGCTGACTGCTCTGAAAGCCAGATGCAGCGCAGTCAGAGAAAGTCTCCAGCCGGAAATACGATAAAAAGAATAATTGAAAAGTTCAAATTCCTTGAAAAAGCTCTTAGTTCAGTGTATATTAAGGAAAAACAAAAAATTCACATATTCAGGAACTTGAATTCTATGGAAAAATTATATCTCGGTATTGATATCGGTTCAACCACCTTCAAGGCGGTTTTGATGAACGAGCGGGGCAAAGTGCGTCAGACCATCTACCAGCGTACCCGTCCTGCGGACACCGGCAGAGTCCGTTGTTCCGGCATCTGTTCAAAGTGCGGTGCATGCAACTTCGGACAGCTCCGCCAGACGGTTGACAAGTTCCTGCAGGATGCAGGCGTCCCCGGTCTGGAGTGCATCAACTGCACGGTCGTCACCGGCAGTCAGATCGTTGAAGATACTGCCGACTTCATCCCTTATGATTTCCGTATCAGCGAAGTCACGGCCCATGTTGCCGGTGCCCGCCACTACCATCCGGACTGCAAAGCCATCCTTGATGTGGGCGGCCAGGACAGTAAGGCCATGGTCTTCAACGAACACATGAACATGTGGAACTACAAGATGAGCGGCATCTGCGCAGCGGGTACCGGAGCTTTTCTTGACAGCGTTGCTGCAAAATTGGATGTGCCCATTGACAAGATGGCAGACAAAGTCAACTATGACAGCAATTTGGAGTTCTCTTCTGTCTGTGCTGTTCTTTCTGCCACCAGCATCAACAAATTCAAAAACCGTTTCCCTCTTGGGGACATTATCGGCGGCGCCTGCCGTGCTCAGGCCCGTACCATCATGTCCGGTGTGGGTGAACTTTTCCTCGGATACAAAGGCGATATCGTCTTCCAGGGCGGTGTTGCTTACAACCGTGCGGTCGCCTATTATCTCCATGAGATCACCGGCAACAAGATCGTCATTCCTGAGTTCCACAGTGTTATGGGTGCTCTCGGCGCCGCCTGTCTGGCGCGTCAGTTCTCTGATCTCAAAGGCAAACTTGAGACCAAGCTCCCCACCATTCCCGAAATCAAACATGAATCCGTTTCCATCCGGGCGGCTGCCAACAAAAAGAATTTCATCGGTCATTCCAACGCCCCCATGGTGTGGCGCAACCTCTTTTTCCCGCCTGAAGTTCTCAATGCCCTCGGCGTCAACTCTCTGACTCTTGAAACTTACGCCGCGCTTTTTGCCAGAAATCAGCACCGCATCAAGCGCGCTTTTGACAAGGCTGCCTGCAAAGGATTTTCAGGTGAAACCTGTTCATTCCTGCGTGTTCTTGAGGGCAGCAAGCTGCCTCAGCCCGCGGCGGTGATCTCCACCTCCCAGCCCTGTCAGCAGGGGGAACGTATTTTCCGCGACCTTGCCAGAGATTACAATGTGAGCGACCGTCTTTTCTCGCTCCATACGCCCGCCATCGGCGGACTCTGCGACTCCAACATCGAACACCTTGCCGAAGAGCTGGAGCGCTCCGTTGCCATGCTTGAAAAGGCCACCGGATGCCGCATGACTGCCGACAATCTGCGCGTCGCCTGTGAACTTTCTAATGAGGCCCGTGAATATTCACTCAAAAGCAATGAGCTGCGTCACGCCTGCCCGCCCCTGATCCGCGGCGCCAAGGCGATCTATTTCGCCTCCATCTTCAGCCAGCTCTGGGGACGGCAGGAGATGGTGGATATCCAGAAAGCGCTCTACAACGAACTTCTTGAGGCAAAAGCAAAACTTGATCCCGCCATTGAACTTGAAGACACCCACCGTCTTATGTGGCTCCACCTGCCGCCATTCTACGATACGGCGCTTCTGGACTACATTGAAGTCAAATGCAACGCCCCCATCCTCTTTGAAGAGGTGAACTATGTGGGCTGGGAGCCGCTGAATGCTTCAGATCCCTACCGGTCGCTTGCCAGAAAGATCCTGACTCAGGGATTCATGGATCCTGCACTCCGTGTCAAAGAGATCATTGAAGTGGGTAAAAAGATGAAGTTCAACGGCTGTATCCTTTACAACCACGGCTTCGGACGCTGTTCCATGTCTGACAGCTCCTTTATCAAACATCTGAGACAGGAACTGACCGCTGCGGCAGTGCCACTTCTGGTCCTTGACGGCGACTGTGTGGATACCACCATTGATCCCTGCAGCACCGAAACCAAGATCTCAGCCTATGTTGAAGCTCTCAACCTGAAAAAATACGGCAACATCTTCGGCCGTTTGAAAGGAGACAAATGATCCGTAAAGCAGGTGAATACCGTACCGAACTGCGCGAAAACATGCGTGGCGGTAATGGAACAGTCAAAATCGAACACTACT